>JAFBAD010000059.1 GCA_019247975.1 Acidimicrobiia bacterium | reverse complement strand
TCGGAGTCGTGCACGACGCCCCGTCCTGACGATGAGCGGTCTGTCACGGACGAAGCCGTCAGCGCTGCGGTCTTCTTGGATGGCCGGCCACATGTGCTCCGCCGGGGCTTCTCTCAGCCGGCGGCTCGTCCGAGGTAGGCGGCAGTCGCCGTCCTGAGGACGACGAAGCGATTGGCTGGGGCGCCTCCACCGAAGGTGGAGTTGATGTCGTTGACGGTGGCGTCGACCGGGTCGCCGACCGTCACTCGAGGGGTGGGGCCGAACGGATCGGAGATGTCGACGCTTCGAGCCGTGCGAACCATCCACAGCCGCACATCGGCGTCGTCGGGCCAGGCGACGGCTGCCTCCGGAAGGGACCCTTCCACCGCGTCCGGGAGATCGATCCTCTTCCAGCTCCGATGCGCATAGTCGAACGCAGCGAGCTGTCCGGAGAGGACGAGCAGGCCGCCGGGTCCGCACGCGAGGTGCGGTCGTGTCGGGGGGACATCGTGCTCCGCCTTCGACGTGAAGATGCTCGGCTCGCTCCAAGACTCGCCGAGATCGGTGGTGACCGAAGCCGCCCACCGAGGCGTCCTCGGTCGTACCGGGGTCGAGGTCGTCGTGTCCGTAGCGAGAACGCTCCAGACCGCAACGACCCGATCGGTGGCAGCGCACGCAGTCGACGTCGTCACGGGCAGGTCTCGGGACGTCCACCCGTCGTTCCACGTGAGCAGCCTCGAACCCGGCGCCGAGGTCACCAAGAACGTTGCGTGGCCAGCAACGGGTCCGAGTGCGCGCAGACGGCTGACAGGACGTTCTGGCGGGCTCGGCAATCGTGTGACGGTGTCGTGGGCGAGGCCGATGAGGAAGGCTTCCTTGGGAGCATCGAGCAGGTCCTCCCGGCACGGGGGCAGGTCGGGTTCGACGTTGCCTGGGTCTGGCGGGCCGGGGTCGCTGCACTTGGAGCCGACGACGACGATCGCTCGGTGGAGGATCACCACACTGATGGAATCGAGCTCGCTGATGGGCCCTTCGGCCCGGAGCCGCCGAAACGTTGCTCCGCCGTCCTCGGAGACGGCGAACCGGGCGGACTTCCACCCGACGCTGAAGTCCCGATCGCTGTGAACCACGACGACGTCTCCTGCGACGTCGACGTGAGGGAGGTTCCCAGGCACCAACCCGGTGAGCTCGTTCACCGCAGTGACGCCCGGAACGTCGGTTCGATACCCGGAGAACTTCAGCTCCGGAGCGCCGTCCCGGTGTCGGAGAACGACCACGGTCACCACGGCGACGACAGTGATCACGACGACCGCAACTGCAGCGGAGACCAGATCGCCACGGCCGCGCGGACGGCTCCCCACAGTCCGATGTTGCCCCATCCTTGGCGGGCGAAGCGCGCGCGAGGAGAGCCGAGAATCGCTCGATTTCCCGGACGCCTACCGGTTGCGATCGGGGCCGGCGTCCGAGGCGCTGTCACCACAGTCGCCGACACCGCGACACATGTGCCCGGGATGGTTTCCAGTGACCGCAGGTCGCCGCCTGTTCCCACGGTTCTGTGTCCAAAGCTGCCGTCTCCGGCGGCGCGTCAGTCGGACGGTGTTCGGAAGCTGCAGTTCGGTCCCGGGGACTTGACCAGTCGCTGGTCCAGAGTGGCGAGCGGCGCATCGAAGAGCTCAGCCACGGCTACGTACCAAGCGTCGTAGGTCGAGAGGTTGTGACGAAGTTCCCAGGCGCGAGCGGCGACCAGCTCGTAGGACACGAGCTCGACGCGGAGGTCGAGCAAGTCGGCGTGAGCGAGCGACGCGATGTCGTCCGTGATCTCACCGGCGTTCACCGCGCGCCTGAGCACGTTGGCCACCTCGACGTGGAGAAGGTGCGGCGCGGCCAGGTCGGATGTGAGTAGCTGCTCCGCCCACTGTCCGTCGGGGCCGGAGTCGACAAGCGCGGCGACGACCGTGGAGGCGTCGATCACGAGTGTCATCGGCGACCGGCATCGCGGTGCTTGATGATCTTGGCGGATGTCAGCTTCGTAGATGTGCGCTGCTTGCGCTCGATGATGCGTTGGGCCAGTGCGTTTGGATCGGGCCGACTTGCGAGGTCGATCAATTCCATGCGGAGGTACTCCTGGAGGGATCGACCGGATCGGGCGGCGCGGGACGCAAGTTCATCGCGAGCACTGTCGGGCACGTCTCGGACGGTGATCGATGCCATGCATGCATTCTA
>JAFBAD010000389.1 GCA_019247975.1 Acidimicrobiia bacterium | reverse complement strand
GCGACGGCGAGGCCGAGCCGGCGGGTTCCGAGGAGGACGAGGTCGAGCCCTACGACCTGCCGCGGATCCTCGCCATCGCCAACCAGAAGGGCGGGGTGGGCAAGACCACGACCGCGGTCAACCTCGGTGCGGCCCTGGCCGACCTCGGCTACCGGGTCCTGGTCATCGACCTGGATCCGCAGGGCAACGCCAGCACCGGCCTCGGCATCAACATCCGGGACCTGCACTCGTCGATGTACGACGTGATCCTGAACGACGTCCCCATGGACGACTGCGTCGAGGCCACCGCGGTCCGCAACCTGTTCGTAGCGCCCGCCAGCCTCGATCTGGCCGGCGCCGAGATCGAGCTGGTGCCGGCGTTCAGCCGCGAGCTGCGGCTCAAGAACGCCCTCGCCGAGGTCATCGACGCCTACGACTTCGTCCTCATCGACTGCCCGCCGAGTCTCGGCCTGCTGACCGTGAACGGGCTGGCCGCAGCCGACGAGGTCCTCGTCCCCATCCAGTGCGAGTACTACGCCTTGGAGGGTCTCGGTCAGCTGCTCAAGAACGTGGCTCTGGTCCAGAAGAGCCTGAACCCGACGCTGGTGCTCTCCACCATCGTCTTGGTCATGTACGACGCCCGCACCAAGCTCTCCGATCAGGTCGTCACCGAGGTCCGTGACCACTTCGCCGGCTCGGAGACCATGGTGTGCCGGCAGGTCATCCCCCGCACCGTGCGGCTGTCGGAGGCCCCCTCCTACGGCCAGCCGATCACCGCCTTCGACGGAACGTCGCGGGGAGCGATCGCCTATCGGGAGCTCGCACGGGAGGTCAGCGGTGGCGCGCCGCAGCGGACTGGGTAGGGGCCTCGGAGCCCTCATCCCCAACGAGGCGGGGAGCGACGACTCGTCGGTGCTCCGCGACCTGCCCATCAGCCAGATCGTGCCGAACCCGCACCAACCCCGTCGCCACTTCGACGAGGAGCGCCTCGGCGGCCTGACCGCGTCGGTGCGTGAGCTCGGGGTCCTCCAGCCGGTCCTCGTGCGCTCGGTCGGCGACGACCGCTACGAGCTCATCGCCGGCGAGCGGCGCTGGCGGGCGGCCAAGCGGGCCGGCCTCCAGTCGATCCCCGCGGTCGTGAAGGTGACGAGCGACGACGCATCGCTCGAGCAGGCGCTGGTGGAGAACCTCCACCGCGACGACCTGAACCCGCTCGAGGAAGCGGCGGCCTACCAACAGCTCATCGAGGACTTCGGCCTCACCCACGACGAGCTCTCCCGCCGGGTCGGCAAGAGCCGCTCGGCGATCAGCAACACGCTGCGGCTCCACCAGCTCCCGCCGGCGATCCAGCGCCTGGTGCTCGACGGGCAGCTCTCGGCTGGTCACGCCCGGGCGCTGCTCGGCACCCCCGACCGAGCCTTCCAGGAGGCGCTCGCCCGCCGCTCGGTCAAGGACCAGCTGTCGGTCCGTGAGGTCGAAGAGGCGGTGCGGGCCCGTTCAGGCGGCGACGCCGTGCCCGCGGCCGACCCGAACGGCGAGGGCGACGCCGAACCTGGCCGCCCGACCCTGCCCGGAGCGACGCCCAGCCAGGTGCGCCCGCCCGGGATGCTCGAGCTCGAAGAGCTCCTCTCGGACCGGCTCTCGACCCGGGTGAAGGTCTCGATGGGCGCCAAGCGGGGGCGGGTCGTCATCGACTTCGCAACCCTCGAGGACCTCGAGCGGATCTACCGGGCGATGACCGAGCAGCGCCCCTGACGGCAACCGTGCCGCTTGACCACAGGGTGTGGAAAAGACTGTGGTCAACTGAGCGGCGGGGTCAACCCTCGACTGGCGCGGCAGCCCAGTCGACGAACCCGCGCACGACTGCTCGGCCGATGGCCGCGGTGGCTTCGACCACCCGGGCCGGCGGTCCGACCTCGCACCAGACCGCCACCATGCGGGTCTCGCGCAGCACCGGCAGCTGCATCCGGCGAGCGGTTCCGCGCGGCGCGTCGAGCGCGCCGGGGAGCGACTCGGCCAGGCGCTCGGCCAGGCGGCGGCCTCCCGTCGACTCGTAGTCGGGCCGGCCGTAGTAGGAGCAGCGGCATCCGGGGTCGTCGGACAGATCGAGCCCCAGGTACACGTCCGCGTCGAAGTCGTTGGCCTCCGTCGCCTGCGCGGACGGCTCGGGCTGGGTGCAGGTGACGACCACCGCGCCCTGGTCCTGGAGGAAGCGGCCGACGGTCGAGGCCAGCGCGTCGAGGCCACCGAGCTGGCCGACCACGATGCGGCGGCCGTCCAGACGCCGCGGGCCGGTGCGCAGCCGCTCCCGCTCGACCACCCCGGCCTTGACCGCAGGCGGCGTGCGGCGCTGCACCCGGTTGAGGCTGGCGATCGTGTCGGGACCGCAGATGCCGTCGGCGGTCAGCCCGGTGTTGCGCTGGAAGTCGGTGATGGCCGCCGCGGTCTGGGGGCCGAGGATGCCGTCGACCCGGTCGGCGAAGAAGCCGAGGTCGCCGAGGCGGGTCTGCAGCTCGGCGACGTCGTCGCCCCGCAGCATCGGGCGGCGCTCGTAGAGCAGCCGGTCGCCGAGGCCGTAGCCGGCCTCGACCAGCGCGTTCCAGGTCTGGGTGCCGCAGACGTCATCGGCCCGCAGCCCGCGCGCTTCCTGGAAGCGGCTCACCGCGGAGGCGGTGTGCTCGCCGAACGCTCCCGGCTCGTCGCCGGTGAGGTCGTAGCCGGCCCGGGCCAGTCGTCGCTGCAGGTCCCGGACCGCCTCGCCCGCGGCGCCGCGGGCGAGGGGGAGGACCGGTGCGCTCACCTGCGCAGCATGGCACGCACCGGGGGGTGGTTCAGGTTGGGACTACAGGTACTCGCTGAGCTCCTCGAGCAGCTGGCCCTTGCCCTTGGCGCCGATCAGGCGCTTCTGGGCCTGGCCGTCCTTGAACAGGATCAGGGTCGGGATGCTCATGACGTCGAAGCGCATGGCGAGATCGGGGTGGTCGTCGACGTTGACCTTCGCGATCTGGACCTTGCCGGCCTGCTCGCCGGCGATCTCCTCGAGGATGGGTGCGATCATCTTGCAGGGCCCGCACCACTCGGCCCAGAAGTCGACCAGCACCGGCGCGTCGCTCGCGCCGATCAACTCGTCGAAGGTGGTGTCGGACAGGGTGTTGATTCCCTCGGCCATGGCTGCCTCTCTGTTGTTCGGTGCGGGGTGGTCAACCCCGACGGGGGGCCGATGCTTCCCACCGGGCGTGCTCCCCGAGAGGAGTACCCGCCGGGTGTGACGCGCTCACCAGTTGGTCTCGGTCGAGTGCTCGTGGTCGGTCGTCGCCTCGAGCCAGCGCTCGGCATCGATCGCGGCCATGCACCCGGATCCGGCCGCGGTGATCGCCTGCCGGTAGGTGTGGTCCTGCACGTCGCCGCAGGCGAAGACGCCCTCGACGTTGGTGGCCGAGCCCGGCCCGGTGATGAGGTACCCGGTGTCCTCCATGGCCACCTGGCCCTTGAACAGATCGGTGTTCGGCCGGTGGCCGATGGCGACGAAGAGGCCGGTGACGTCGAGGCGGGTGCGCTCGCCGGTCACGGTGTCTTCGACGTCGATCCCTTCGAGCTTGTCCTCGCCGTGGAGCTCGACCACCCGGCTGTTCCACTGGAAGCGGATCTTGTCGTTGGCCCGGGCCCGGTCCTGCATGATCTTCGAGGCCCGCAGCTCGTCGCGCCGGTGGATGAGGGTGACGGTGTCCGCGAACTTGGTGAGGAACAGGGCCTCCTCGATGGCCGAGTCGCCGCCTCCGACGACCGCGATGTCGTGCTTCCGAAAGAAGAAGCCGTCGCAGGTCGCGCAGGTCGACACGCCGTGACCGACCAGCTCGAGCTCGCGGGGGAGACCGAGCATGAGGGACTGCGCGCCGGTCGAGATGATCACGGTGCGGGCCCGGTGGGTCGGCTCGGCCGCATCGGGGTCGCCGACCCAGATGCCGAACGGGCGGCTCGAGAGATCGACCCGGCTGACCCGCACGGTCTGGAGCTCGGCACCGAAGCGGGTCGCCTGCTCGCGCATGCGGCTCATCAGCTCGGGGCCCATGATCCCCTCGGGGAAGCCGGGGAAGTTCTCGACCTCGGTCGTCAGCATCAGCTGACCACCGGGCTGGTCCGAGGTGGACGAAGGCTCACCCTCGAGCACCAGGGGAGCGAGGCTGGCCCGGGCCGTGTACACGGCGGCGGTCAGGCCGGCGGGGCCTGAACCGATGATGACGACGTCACGAACGGGATCGGTCACTTCTGCTCCTGCTGGTAGGTCGGCCTCGTCAACGCCATACCCCCCGGGGGTGTTCCCGAGATGGGCCCGGGACTCAGCTCACGTTGCGGGAGGCCCGCCGCCAGAGCACGGCTCCGATCAGCGCGAACAGCGCCGCATCGACGAAGTACGCGATCCAGACCTCACGGCCCGGGCGCTCGAGGTTGGTCACGTCGAGCAGTTCGTGGACGCCGATGACCGTCACCCGGAGCAGGACCATGCTGACGGCGACGAGCAGCACCGTGCCGAGGATGGCGGCGAGGAGGCCGAAGACGATCGCTCGGGACGCGGTGATCGCGGGGCCGGTGGTCTTGTCGCGGACCTGGCCGACGACGCGGACGATGGTGTCGGCGGCCTGGGCCGGCCAGTCGTCCCGGGGAGCGACCGATGCGGGCGGCGCAGGGTCGGACATGGGCGCGGACTCTACCCGCCGACGTGGTCGCCTATCGCTGGATGGCGAAGAGCACCCGGCAGGTCTGCTGGTCGGCCACGGTCAGCTGGGTGACCGGCGGCTGCTTGTCGCGGACGGGATGGCTGAAGACGTAGACCGCGCTGCCGTCGAGCCGCGCGGTGGCGACGGCGAGTCGCTCGCCGAGCTCGGGCTGGCCGGCCTCGATCGTCGCCTCGCACCGGTCGATCGAGAGCCTCGCGGCCTTGGCGGTGGCGTTCGCGGTGCCCGGGGTGGCGGCCAGGGTGGTGACGTCGCTGCGCTGCAGCGCGGCGGTCAGCGCGTTGCGCGTCGGGAACGACCCGAGGTCCGGCACCTCGGTCGTGGTCGCCTCCGAGGTGGCACCCCCGCCCGAGCGCTGGGTGGTGGTGGCCCCGGTCGAGGCGCCGGAGCTGTCCTTGTCGCTGCTGGAGCCGTTGCCGGCCGCGATGACCAGCCAGATGCCGGCGAGCGCGATGACGACGACCACCGCGGCTGCGATCAGCGGTGACGGCAACGGGGTCCGCCGGCGGGCGGGCAGCGGTGGTGCCGTCGGGATCGGCTTGGCCGCGATGGCGCGGCGACGCTGCGAGGCTGCCTGCTCCTCGGTGAGCGGCGTGAAACCGGTGCCGACCGCGCCGGCCACCGCGCGCAGCTCGTCGACCCGGGCGAGCAGCTGCGGGTCGGCTTCCACGCGAGCCCGTTCGTCGGGGGTCGCCTCGCCGTCGAGGTACGCGGAGGCGAGCTCCAGGTCCTGGTCGGTCGGCGGCTGGTCGGTCATGGTCGCGGCGTTCGACGGTCGGTGGGCGGCCCGGAGTTCCCCCCCGGGTCGGCCAGGCGGGCGGCGAGCATCGCCCGGCCTCTCGAGATGCGCGAGCGGACGGTACCGGCGGGGAGGTCGAGGACCTCGGCGATCTCGGCGTAGTCGAGCTGGCAGAGATCCCGCAGGACGACCGGTGCGCGGAACTCGAGGGGGACCTGGGCCAGCGCGGCATCGACGGCGAGGCGGTCGCTGACCGCCTCGCCGACCGACGGTCCGGAGACCGCCGGCTCGCGGCGGCCGGGCCGAGCGTCGTCGAGCGAGGTCACGGGCCGGCGCCGCCGGCGGCGGAGCTCGTCGAGCGCGGCGTTGGTGGCGATGCGGTACACCCAGGTCGAGAAGGACGAGCGGCCGTCGAAGCGGGGGAGGCCGCGGACGATCGAGATCAACGCCTCCTGGGTGGCGTCGAGCGCGTCGGCGTCGTTGCCGGTCAGCCGCCGGCAGACGCCGTGGATGCGGTCGTGGTGGCGGCGGAGCAGGTCGTCGAGGGCGGCGGGGTCGCCCTCGCGCGCCCTGCTGACGAGATGGTCGTCGTCTGGTCCGGCCACGCGGGCCGGAGCGTACCGGGGCCGATCCCTCCGGTCGCCTACCCGGTGGCCT
This sequence comes from Acidimicrobiia bacterium, assembly GCA_019247975.1. GTDB lineage: Bacteria > Actinomycetota > Acidimicrobiia > Acidimicrobiales > Iamiaceae > JAFBAD01. The sequence continues at coordinate 566 of JAFBAD010000389.1, read as the reverse complement.
GCACCTCGGCCACCTGCACGAACCCGTCGTCACCGGTGCGGGTGATCCAGATCAGCACCGCGCGGGCCCGGGTGCCGTCGAGCGAGAACGAGGCGGTCGGCGGCCCGAGGCCCGTCGACCGGGCGACCGGTGCGCCCCAGGAGGCGAGGTCCGCGCCGGGTTCGGCCGTGGTGGCGTAGATCGACGCGGACCAGTCGACGCTGCTCGACACCACCTGCAGGGTGCGCACCGACACCTCGTGGTCGAAGCGCACCACGAGGCCCACGCCCGGTTTACCGAGCTGGGCCGGGTCCCGGTAGGTCTCGGTCGTCCACGCCGTGCCCCGGTCGCCGTCGACCGCGAGCGGAGCGTCTGCGTTGTGCTCCTCGCCCACCGGGTTGCCCTGCGGATCGAACGCTGCGGCGCCGCTGATGGTGATCGGCTCGTCCTTGCCGCCCGAGCCCAGCCCGATGCCGGCGATGAGCACGGCGGCGACGACGATCGCTGCGCCGATCAGCACGACGATGGGCCAGTGGCGACGGCGCTTCGGCGCGCGTGGCACGGGCGCGGCGGAGGGCGGTGGCGGC
>JAFBAD010000314.1 GCA_019247975.1 Acidimicrobiia bacterium | reverse complement strand
GACCTCGCTCATGCGCAGCTGCGAGCCGAGCTCCAGCCCCTTGGCCAGACTGACCACGGGCACCCACGGTCGCAGGTAGCCGGCCACCTCCTCGAGGGTCTGGCGGAAGCCGTGCGACGGCACGCCCATCACGAGGACGTCGGCCTGGGAGACCGCCTCCTCGAGATCGCTCGTCGCGTGCAGCGGCTCGGGCAGCGTGTAGTCGGCGAGGTAGGTGCCGTTCACGTGATCGTGGTCGATCTGCTCGGCCAGCTCGGGCCGGCGGGCCCACAGCGTCGTCGGCGTGTTGTGCGCGGCGAGCGCGGCCACCGTGGTCCCCCAGGACCCGGCCCCGATCACCGATACCCGGATGTCCATGTCGCGCCGGACTGTACCGCTGAGCGCCGGCCCCAATCCGATCCCAACCGGCCGTCGCGATGCTCCGACCATGCACACACTGATCGAATCCGACCTCGCCGGCCCGGCCGTGGCCGACCGCACCCGTCCTTCGTGGCAGGGCCTCTGCCTGATCGTGGGGGGCGGCCTCTTCGCGGTGGGCAACGCGCTCCACCCGCTGCAGCACAACCAGGCCGCCTACTCGGCGGCCACCTGGAAGGCCGCGCACATCACGATCCTGTTCTCGCTCCCCTTCCTGATCGTCGGCCTTCCCGCCATCCATCGACGGCTCGCCGGCCGGGTGCCGGACCGCCTCGCGCTGGTGCCGGTGGCTGCGGCGATGGCCGGACTGGTCGGGATCGGACCAGGCTGCGTGGTCGAGGCCTTCGTCGCGCCGATGATCGGCTACCAGGCGATGCAGGACCTGTCGTCGGGCGGGATGGGCGTGATCGATGCCGCCTTCGGCGTGTTCTACATCGGCGGCACGCTCGCCCTGGGGTGGGCGGTGCGCCGGGCCGGCATCGGGCCGCGGGGCACCGGCACCCTCCTCATGGTGCTGGCCGGGGTGCTCGTCGTCTCGATGGGGATCACCGGTCCGGTGGGCGGCGTGATCATCATCGTGGCGACGATCCTCTACGGAGGGTCGCTGGCGGTCCTCGGCTCCCGAGCGTGATCCTGCAGGATCAGCCGGCGACCCGGAGCGGCCGCCGGAGCCTGGCGGCGGCCTCTGCGATCCCGTCCTGGCCCATCCGGGCAGCCAGGTCGGTCGCGGTCGCCGCCGCCTCGGCCGCGTCCTTCCGAGCGCCCACCGCGTGGAGCGCGCGGGCCAGCTCGAGGTGCACCGGCCCGAGCCAGCCCCGCAGACCCGATCCCTCCGCGATCTCGACGGCCGCTCGGGCGTGGTGCACCGCGTCGTCGTTGCGACCGGCCGCACGCGAAACCACGGCGAAGATGCGGCGCACGGGTCCGGCCGAGGCGAGCGCGGTGCCGACCACCACGACCTCGTCCGCGTACGGCGCGAGCGCGGCCTCGACCCGATCGGCCAGCTCGGTGGACGCGAGGCGAGCCGACAGGAGCGCGACCATCGACAGCCGCACGACGCGGTGCCATGCCGGCGCCTCGTCGAGCACCGCGGCGAGGCGCGGCTCGAGGACGTCGCGTTCGAGGGTCACCCGGGGGTCGGTGGCCAGGGCCTGGTAGAGAAACGCGTGGTCGTCGAGCAGCGCGAGCTCGTCGGCCTCGGCCGCCGCGGCACCGATGGTCCCGCGCTGCTCGGCGAGGTGCAGCGCCACGAGCTGGCGGGCGAGGTCGGCGGCGTACACCTGGGTGCGCAGGTGGAGCGCGTACGCGTCAGCGGCCGCGTGCTCGGCGCCGCCGAGGTCGCCGCCGGTCGCGAGCACGGTGGCGCGCGCCCAGCCGAAGGTCGCGGCGAACGCCGGGAGCCGTTGGGCCCGGGCCTCGCTCTCGCCGGCCGCCAGCGACGCGCTCGCCCGCTCGAGGTCGCCGAGGCGGAGCGCAGCCGCCAGCCGGAAGCCGTGGGTGAGGGCCCGCCGCTCGGGCGGGAGCAGCGCGCCGAGCGCAGCGAGCTCGTCGGCCAGCGCCAGCAGGTCCGCAGGAGGAGCGACGCCGAACCCGGCCCACGACGCGGCGACGAGCGCCTCGGCCAGCGCGGTGGTGTCGCCGTGCGCACGGGCCAGCTCCAACGCCCGGTCGGCCAGCACCTGCGGGCGGCCCTGGTCGGGACCGTACGCCTCGCCGACCGCGAGCGCGGCGAGCAGGAGGCCGTGCGCCGGATCGTCCTGCGGCGTGGCCGACACCGCCCGCTCGATGCGCGCCAGCAGCTCCACCGGGTGCTGACCGAACGGCACCCAGTACCAGGCGCCGCCGCCCCGAGCGACGACGCGCACCGCCTCGGCCGCACGTGTCGTGTCGCCGAGTCGGTCGGCGAGGTCGAGCGCGGCAGCCACGTGGGCCTGCGCGTCGAGGTCGTCGCCTGCCCGCGTCCGGGCCTCGCCCGCCCGGATCGTGAGCGCGAGCCGGCGCTCGTCGGGCACCGCGCGGTCAGCCAGCGCGACCTCGAGCAACCGGGCCTGCTCGCCGAACGCGCCGACCGAGGCCGCATCGTCGGCGGCCCGGTCCACCGCCTCGACGAGGTCGTCGACACCGACCACCGGGCGGGCCTCGGCGAGGTGGTGCACCCGTCGCGCCGACGGCCACGGGGGCCGGAGCGCGTCGGCCAGGCACGCGTGCCCGGTTCGCCGGTCCGCACCCGAGATCGTCGACACCACGACGTCGCGCAGGGCCGAGTGCCGGAACCGCAGCGGGTGGTCCGCCACGATCCCGACCCGGACCGCGGGCCCCAGCCCGGTGAGCACATCGGCGGTCGAGGTCCCGGTGGCGAGAGCCAGGAGCTCGACGTCGATGTCGTCCCCCGCGAGTGCCGCGAGAGCGAGCAGCTCGCTGGTCGGTGCCGGCAACGGCTCGAGGCGGGCGCCGGCTGCGGCGGCGACGTCGGGCGGCAGTCGATCGGTCCACTCGGCCGGTGGAATGCGCAGCACCTCGGTCACGAACAGCGGGTTGCCGCCGGTGCGCCTCCGGAGCGCGGCGAGCTCGTCCTGGTCCAGCTCCACGACTGCCGCGTCGGCCAGCGACCGGAGTGCTGCGTCGTCCAGCGGAGCGAGCGCGACGCGACGAGCGTCCGGCCGGTGCAGCACCTCGTCGAGCGCGGCGTCCACCGCCGCCGGTTCCGGTGACGGCCGGACGGTGAGGAGGAAGGTCACCTCGGCTCGGCGGAGGTCGGCGGCGACTCGTCCGAGCACCGCCAGCGAGGCCGAGTCGGCCCACTGGACGTCGTCGAGGACGACCAGCACCGGACGGTCGCGCGCGAGCCCCGCCAGTCGTTCGATCACGTCGTCGGCGGTGACCGGTCCGTCGGCGCGGTCGACCACCCGCCGCCAGAGCCAGAAGGGCGGCTGGTCGGCGTCGCGTCGTGCCCGCCCCCACCGCACCTCGCCGTCGAAGCCGTCGGCGAACGCTTCGGCGAGGAACGTCTTGCCGATGCCGGCCTCGCCGGCGAGCACGCGCCACGTGACCGTGCCGGCCGACCGTGACGCGGCCGGCGCGAGCAGGGCCCAGGCGTCGTCCCGGCCGACGAGCCACGCCGGCGGCGGCACCGTGCGGTGCGCGGCGGCCGGCTGTCCGGCCGGCAACAGCTGCGGGTCGTGGCGCAGCACCGAGCCCTCGAGATCCTGGAGGGCGACGCTCGGGAGGAGACCCCGCTCGGCGAGACCCGAGCGGAGCACCTCGTAGCGGTCCAGCGCGTCGGCGGGCCGCCCGAGTTGGTACAGGGCGCGCATCAGCACGCCGGTCGCGGCCTCGTCCGCAGGATCCGCCTCGACCCGCGCCGCGAGGTCGTCGACGGCGTCGTCGGGTGCACCGAGGTCGACGAGCGCGCGCAGACGCAGCAGATCGACGCGCGCCCGCTCGAGCTCGAGCCGGGTGGCCACGCCGACCGCGAAGGGCACCGAGGACACGTCGACCAGCGCCGGGCCCCGCCACAGCGCGACCGCCTCGCCCGCCACCGCCAGCACACCGCGGGCGTCGCCCTCCCGCTCGGCCTGGGCCGCCCGCCGGACGAGGCGGCCGAAGCGCAGCGCGTCGACCGCGTCGTCCGGGACCGCCAGCGCGTAGCCCGTGCCCTCGGTGCGCAGAACCGCGGCCGGCGCCCTCGGCGGACGATCCGGCTCAAGCACCCGGCGCAGGTTCGACACGTACGAGCGGACCGACACCTCGGCCCGGTCGGGCACGTCCTCGGACCAGAGGGCGTCGACCACCGTGTCGAGCAGCACCACCCGTCCTGCCTCGAGGGCCAGCAGCGCGAGCAGGGCCCGCTGCCGAGTGGTCCCGAGCGGCAGCGGGACCCCGTCGAGCTCCGCCTGCACCGGACCGAGGACGCCGAAGCGCAGGCGGTTCGCACCAGGCATCACGCAATCTTGGTCTACACATCGATGTGTAGCGTGGTGGCATGAGCCGGACCAACATCGACATCGACGACGAGCTGGTGGCCGAGGCGATGCGCCGGTACGGGCTGCCGACGAAGCGCGCCGCCGTGGACTTCGCGCTGCGACGGCTCGTCACGAAGCGGATGAGCCGCGAAGAGGCCCTGGCCATGCAAGGCACCGGCTGGGAGGGCGACCTCGACGAGATGCGCGGAGCGAAGTGACTCTGGTCGACACCTCGGCGTGGGTCGAGTACCTCCGAGCAACCGGCAGCCCGACGCATGCCGCGGTGCGCGTCCTGATCGACGCCGGCCGGGCAACCCACACGACCGAGGTGGTCATGATGGAGGTGCTCGCGGGCGCACGTAGCGAGCGGCACGTGACGCAGCTCAACGAGCTCTTGCTGGCATGCGAGTTCGTGCCGCTCGAGGGACTGAGCGACTTCGAGCAGGCCGTGACGATCTACCGGACGTGCCGCCGCGCCGGCGAGACCGTCCGAGCCCTCAACGACTGCCTGGTCGCCACGGTTGCCATGCGGGCTGGGCTCGACGTCCTCCACACCGACCGGGACTTCGACGCCATCGCCCGCCACACCGACCTGGAGCTGTACCAGCCGCCGCGGGCGATCGGCGGAGACCAGGGTCCGTAGACTCCCGCCTGATGTCGGCCGCGGTGCTGGTCCCGGTGAAGGCCTTCCGGCTGGCCAAGGTCCGACTCGCGCCTGCGCTGTCGCCGCCCGAGCGCGAGGCGCTGGCCCGCAGCATGGCCGACCGGGTGGTGCGGGCCGCCGCTCCCCTGCCGGTCGCCGTCGTCTGCGACGACGAGGACGTCCGGGTCTGGGCCGCCGACCACGGCGCACGCGTGGTGTGGTGCCCAGGCCGCGGGCTCAACGGCGCCGTCGCGGACGGGGTCGCCGCCCTGGCAGCCGACGGCGTCGACCAGGTCGTGGTGGCCCACGGCGACCTGCCGCTGGCCAGCTCGCTCGGGTGGCTGGCCGACCAGCACGACGGCGTCACCCTCGTCCCCGATCGTCGCGACGACGGCACGAACGTCGCCTGCGTGCCCAGCCGCGCCGGGTTCGGCTTCGCGTACGGGCCGGGCTCGTTCGACCGCCACCGGGCCGAGGCCGAGCGGCTCGGCCTCGCGCTGCGGGTCGTGCGCGACCCTGCGCTCGGTTGGGACGTCGACGTCCCCGACGACCTCGACTACGACGCCCACCGCGCACCGACGGCACTGGGGGGTCGATGCCCCTGAGGTCGCGTGACCTCCCGGTACCGGCCCGAGCGCTCGCCATCGCAGCCCATCCCGACGACATCGAGTTCGGTTGCGGCGCGACGCTCGCCAAGTGGTCGGCCGCGGGCTGCGAGGTGTCGCTGCTCGTGTGCACCGACGGCTCGAAGGGCACGTGGGACACGCAAGCCGACATCGCCGCGCTCGTGGCCACCCGCCAGACCGAGCAGCGCGCTGCTGCGGCCGCGCTCGGCGCCACCGGTGAGGTCGTCTTCCTCGGGCGGGTCGACGGTGAGCTCGAGGCCGATCTCACGACGCGCGCGGAGGTGGCCCGCTGGATCCGCGTCCTGCGCCCCGAGGTGGTGCTGGGTCACGACCCGTGGAAGCGCTACCGCCTCCACCCCGACCATCGCAACGCCGGCTTCCTCACCGTCGACGGCGTCGTCGCCGCGCGCGATCCGCACTTCTTCCCCGACCAGGGCATCGCCCACCACCGTCCCTCGATGCTGTTGCTCTTCGAGGCCGACGAGGCCGACCACGGCGAGGACGTCACCGGCTTCGACGGGCCGAAGATCGCCGCGCTCGAGGCCCACGCCAGCCAGCACGAGTCGACGATGGAGATCCGCCCCGGCGACGAGCAGGTCGGCAAGGAGCGCTTCGCCCGCCAGATCCGTGAGGAGCTCGCCACCGCGGGGCGCGCCATCGGCGTCGCCC
>JAFBAD010000308.1 GCA_019247975.1 Acidimicrobiia bacterium | reverse complement strand
CTCTCCGTCCACACCCAGAGCGACCTCGACGACATCGCCGCGCTCCTCAACGAACGCCCCCGCAAAACCCTCGACTGGCAAACTCCCGCCGAACGATTCAACGAGCTTGTCGCGCTCACCGCTTGAAACCGCCGACCGCTATTGCCTTCAGATTTCAGCGGGTGGCCCAGCGGTCGGCGAGCTCGGCGAACCCGGCGGGGAGGCCGTCGAGATCCTTCGCAGCGATCGCCGTGGGGAGCGAGACCTCGGTGACGCCGGCCTGCTCGAGGGCGCCCGCGCCGGCGACCGTGGCGGCGAGATCCGGACGCTTGCCGTCGCGCTCGATCGGCAGCGGGGCCCGCACCTGCAGCGACTCGGGATCCCGGCCGGCGGCCGACAGGGCGGCCCGCAGCTGCTGCACGCCGCTCGTGATGTCGTCGAGCGTCGCGCCCATGATCGGGATCCAGCCGTCGCCGAGCTCCACGATGCGGCGGACGTTGCGCGGCGTGAGCGTGCCCGAGAACAGCACCGGCGGCCCGCCCGGCGTCGCAGGACGGGGCTCGCACCAGATCCCGTCGAAGGAGACGGTCGCCGACTCGAAGCTCGCGGGCGAGTCGCGCCACAGCACGCGGCACGCCGCGATGTGGTCGGTGAGGAGCTGGCCCCGCTGCTCGGGGTCGAGGCCCTGCGCGGTGAACTCCTCCGGCTGCCAACCGGTGCCGACGCCGAGCTCGAGCCGCCCGCCGGAGAGGTGGTCGATCGTCGCGACGATCTTCGCCAGCAGCGCGGCCGGCCGCAGCGGCACGATCAGGATCCCGGTGGTGAGCACGATCCGTTCGGTGACCGCGGCCATGGCGGTCAGCACGGTGAGCGGCTCGAGCCACGGCGCCTCGGGCGGGAACGGGAACTCACCCCACTGGTAGCGGTCGGTGTGGTTCCCCATCACCACGTGCTCGGCGATGATCACGCCGTCGATCCCCGCCTCGTCGGCCTGCCGTCCGATCTCGACGAGCGCACGTGGATCGCCCGCCCCCTCGCGCGTGCCGGCCGGCAAGCTCACGAACAGCTTCACGGACCTTCCCCCTCCACGATCGGCCGATCCTCCAGCCGGGTGATCCTCACCTCCCGGTCCGCGAAGCGCCAGCCCGCCGGCGTGCGCCGGTACTGGTCGACGTAGGTGATCGTCATGACGGTGTCGACGCCCTCGTGGAGGTGGTGCGCCTCGCACGCCGCGGTGCCGTGGGCGTCCTCGCGACCGTCGGGCTCGACGACGAGATCGCGCACGTGGTGCTCGGTCCGCTCGTATCGGCGCAACCGCTCGGGGATCGTCGCGATCGCCATCCGTCCCACGAGCGAAGGACGCGCGGTGCCGTCGGGCTCGATGACCGTGAGCCGAGCGTCTTCCGCGAAGAGGGCCGCGAACCGCTCGACGTCCCGTGCGTCGGCCGCCTGTGCGTAGCCGTCCACGAGCTCCCGGAGCCCGTCGGTGTCCATCATGCGGCGAGCACCGGGACGTTGACCCACCCGCGGACCGTGCTCGTGTGCAGCCGCACCGCGCCGTCGAGATCCACCGTCCAGGCCTTGCGACGCTTGAACGTCTCCTCCAGGGCGATGCGGCCTTCCATGCGGGCCAGCGCGGCGCCGAGGCAGAAGTGGATGCCGTACCCGAACGACACGTGGTTGTCGAAGTGCCGATGGATGTCGAAGCGCTCGGCGTTCGGGAACTCCCGCTCGTCGCGCCCGGCTGAGCCGGTGATGAGCAGCACCTTCGAGTCGGCCGGCATGGTGACGCCGTGCAGCTCGACGTCACGGGTCAGCCAGCGGCCCTGCACCGGTGAGGGCGCCTCGTAGCGCAGCAGCTCCTCGACCGCGTTCGGGATCAACGACGGGTCGGTGGCCAGCTCGGCCTGCTGGTCCGGATGCTGCGCCAGCGTGACGGCCGCCCAACCGAGGAGGCGGGCGACGGTCTCGGTGCCGGCGCTCACGAGGAGGTTGGCGAACGTCGCGCACTCCTGCACGTCGAGCTTCCGCGTCGTGCCGGTGGCGTCGACGATCTCCGCGCGGACGAGGTCCGACAGCATGTCATCGCGCGGCGAGCGCATGCGCTCCTCGATGGCCGAGCACAGGTAGCCGTGCAGCTCGATCTGCGCGGTGAGCGACGTGTCGTTGATCATCCCGTGCTCGGGATCGAGGTGGAACACGAGGTCGATCAGCTGGCGGACGTGCTCACGGTCCTCGCTCGGCACGCCGAGCAGCGCGGAGATCACCATCGACGGCAGCTGCGCGCCGAAGCCCTGCACGTAGTCGAACGTCTCGCCCTCGGGCCAGCCGTCGAGCAGCTCACGGCAGTACCCGCGGATGCGCTCCTCGAGCGAGCCGATCCGCCGGGGCGTGAACGCCCGCGAGACGAGTGA
>JAFBAD010000092.1 GCA_019247975.1 Acidimicrobiia bacterium | reverse complement strand
CCGACGGCGTCGCGGTGCCCGACCTCGACCTGTTCCGGCCGTCGCTGGCCGACTTCCCGACCGGCAAGAAGGTCGACCTCGCGCTCGAGCTCGAGCGGGCCGTGCAGGCCGCCGACTCCCGCATCACGGGCGTCGAGTCGGCCGAGTTCGTCGACGCGATGGGCGAGTGCTGCGTGGTCACGAACACGGGCATCCGCTCGTCGAGCCGGTCGACCGCCTGCTACATCGCCACGTTCTGCCTCGCGACCGAGGGCGACGAGACCCAGACCGGCTTCGGCTTCTCGGTCGGTCGCGACCCGTCGGACCTCGACCTCGACGTCGCCGCCGCGGACGCAGCCCGACGGGCGACCCGGCTGCTCGGCGCGACCAAGCCGCCGAGCGCGCGGGTGACGGTCGTGCTGGACCCGTACGTCACCGCGCAGCTGCTCGGCATCCTCGGCGGCACGCTCTCGGGCGAGGCCGTGCAGAAGGGACGTTCGCTGTTCGCCGACCGCCTGGGGGAGGAGGTCGGCGCGCCGGCGTTCTCGTTGATCGACGACCCGACCAACCCGCTCGCGTACACCGCGTCGATGACCGACGGCGAGGGCCTCGCGTCGCGCCGCAACCCGCTGATCGACGGCGGCGTGCTGCAGCAGTTCGTGCACAACGCGTACACGGCCCGCAAGGCCGGCACCCGTTCGACCGGGTCTGCGGTCCGAGCCGGGTTCGCGTCGACGCCCGGCGTCGGCTGCCGCGCCCTGAGCGTCGCTCCCGGGTCGCTCGACCAGGAGGCGATCCTCGCTCAGGTCGGCGACGGCGTGCTCATCTCGTCGGTGGCCGGCCTGCACTCGGGGGTCAACCCGGTGAGCGGTGACTTCTCGACCGGGGCCGAGGGCCTGCGCATCAGCGGCGGGTCGCTCGGCGAACCGCTGCGGGAGTTCACGCTCGCGTCGACCCTGCAGAAGATGCTGAAGGACGTCGTCGCCGTGGGCTCGGACGTCGAGTGGCTGCCGATGAGCGCGACCGGCGTCAGCCTCGCCATCACCGACGTCACGATCTCGGGCGTCTGACCGAACCGAAGGACCCGCCTGGCGTCAGGGACCGGGCCGGTCCTTCAGAACGGCGACCTCGCGATCGACCGCCGCGCTGAGCTCCGCGTGGATCTCGGCGACGTCGTCGCCGCCGATCAGGTTGACCGACTCCTCGGGATCGGTCTCCACGTCGAAGAGCACCTCCTGCCCCCAGCCGAGCAGGCGGATGTACTTGTACCGGCCTCGCCGGGCCATCGGGCAGCGCATGCTGATCGCGCTGAACACCGTGCGGTCGGGTGCGACCGACGCGGCCGGATCGGTGAGCACGCCCCGCAGGTCTCGCGCGTCGAGGTCGTCCTGTTCGGGTTCCACCCCGGCGAAGGACAGCGCGGTTGCCACGAAGTCGAAGCTCTGCATCGGCGCCGCCTCGCGCCGTCCACCGGCGACGACGCCGCCGGTCGCGAAGCACGGGACCCGGGCCAGGTCGTCGAACGGCAACCACGGCACCTTGCGGACGAGGCCGCGGTGCCCGGCGAAGTCGCCGTGGTCCGACGTGAAGAAGAGGAACGTGCGCTCAAGGGTGAGGTGGTCGACGATGTCGGCCAGCGCGTCGTCGATCTGGGTGATGAGCCCGTAGGTGTAGGCCAGCCGCTGGCGGTGGTGGGGGAGCCGCTCGGGATCGACCCGGCGCTGCAGCGCGTCGTCCTGCGCGGTCAGCTTGCGGAAGCGTCGAGGCAGGCCGTCGTTGACCGAGGCCCACGCCGGATCGATCACGCAGTCGTCGGGGTCGTAGCGGCGTGCGTACCGCGCGGGTGGGTGGAGCGGCGGGTGGGGGTGGGGGAACGAGACGACGAGGAAGAGCGGCCGGTCGCCCGACCGGTTCCGCAGGAAGTCGATCGTCTGGTCTCGCACCCACGACGTGGGGTGGGTCGCCTCGTCGTAGATGTACGGGGCCCGCGCGCCCTTGGGCACCTCGTAGCGCCAGTCGGGCAGGCCGGCCTCGGCCAGCCAGTCGTGGTAGTGGTCGAGCTCGGGCTGCTCGGCGGCCGGGACCGTGTAGGCGTCGAGGTGCTCGCAGCTCCGCACGTGCTCGAAGCCGTGATCGGCCCGGATCGGCGAGAAGTGCATCTTGCCGATGAGCGCGGTCTCGTAGCCGGCGGCCCGGAGCGCGTGGGCCAGGGTCCACGTGCCCTGGTGGAGCGCGTACGGCGCGTCGTACGGCGCGCGGTGGTCGAGCAGGCCGGTCATCAGGGACGTGCGGGCCGGCACGCACGTGGTCGACCCGCTGTACGCGGTCTCGAACACGACGCCGGCCGCGGCGAGCGCGTCGATCGTCGGCGTCTGCAGCGGACCGTCCGACGCGTACCCGATCTGGTCGTGGCGCTGCTGGTCGGTCATCACGAGGACGATGTCCGGCCGCTCCGCCATCGCAGCGGTCTAGCGCTTCAGCGTGCCGAGGTAGTCGCCGAGGGCCGGGGTGTTGGCCTTGATCGAGCCGGCCGCGACGAGCGTGAGCACCAGGATCCCGAGCGCGACGCGGTACACGACGAACACGAGCACGGTGTGGTTCACGAGGAAGCGCAGGAACCAGGCGATCGCGGCGTAGCCGACGACGAACGCGAGCACGGTCGCCACGACGGTCGCGCCCACCCCGTACGACCCCGACCCGGCGTCCTTCAGCTCGTACACGCCCGACAGCACGACGGCCGGAACCGAGAGGAGGAAGGAGAACCGGGCGGCCGCTTCGCGGGTGAAGCCGCGGAACAGGCCGGCGGTGATCGTGGCGCCCGAGCGCGACACGCCGGGGATCAGCGCGAGCGACTGGGCGAGGCCGATGCTGACGCCGTCGGTGCTGTTCAGCTGCTCGAGCTCGCGGTCCTTGCGCCCGGCCCGGTCGGCGACGTAGAGGATCACGCCGAAGACGATGAGCATCGTGCCGACGAGGCGGAGGTCGCGGGCGCCGGTCTCGACCTGGTCCTTGAACAGGACACCGAAGATCACGATGGGCACGGTGGCGATGATGAGGTACCAGCCCATGCGGGCCTCGAGCTCGCCCCGCAGCGAGGGGTCGCGCAGCGAGCGCAGCCACGTCCGCGCGATGTTCCAGAGGTCGGACCAGAAGTAGAGGAGGACGGCGGCCATCGTGCCGAGCTGGATGACCGCGGTGAACGCGGCGCCCGGGTCCGGCCAGCCGAACAGCTCCGGCACGATGCGCAGGTGCGCGCTGCTCGAGATCGGCAGGAACTCGGTGAGCCCCTGCACGACGCCGAGCACGATCGCTCTGATCAGCTCCATCCCGCCTCCGACACGGTGGGCGAGGCTATGCGCGCGGAAGGCGCGAACTGCGCGCGCTCGCTTCAGCTGCCCTTCAGCCCGTCGCGCTGACCAGGGCGGGGACCAGGGGCCCTTGGCCGAGGGCGGCCGCCACTGCGACCGCGTCGGTCGGGTCGAGCGCGACGACCAGCGCGGCCGATCGGACGACTACGACGAGGGCCCGCGCCGCGATCGGCACCGAGGTCGCGGCAGGAGAAGGGCCGTCGAACGCCGGATCGCCCGAGCCCGAGGCGAGGAGGTCGACCCGGTCGCCGACCCGGACCGGCAGGCCCTTCGCCTCGAGCGGGATGACCACCGCCCGGGTGTCCCGGGGCAGCCGCCCGGACACCGCCGCGGCCGCCGGGCCGCCCACCCGTGCCGCGGTCACCACCTCGCCCGCACCCATCGGGTCGAGCGCGATCGCGCCCTCCGGGAGCGCTGGCAGGGCGCCGTGGGGGACGACCACCGAAGGCAGCTGGCGGACGACCGTGGCCCCGGCGAGCGCGTCGCCGGGCGCGAGCGCGCGGGTGGAGACGACCACCGTGCGCGTCGTGCCCCATCGGGCCTCGGCGTCCTCGGCCCGGTGCAGCAGGCCGTCGGCGACGAGGCCGGTGGTCAGCGCGAGCAGCAGCGTGGCGATCCAGTAGGGGATGGCCCGGCGGGGGAGCCGGCGCCGCAGCGGCAGCGCGACCCGGCCAGGGGAGGGACGGAACCCGACCACGACGCAACCTCCGCGCGACGAGGGACCTCGGCGGGGAAGCGCGAACGCTGGAGGTTAGAGGACCGGCTCGATCCCGTTCGTCGCGGCCGCGCAGCCGCAGGTGTCGCGCGCAGCCGGCACCGCGGCGATCGCCCGGAACAGCACCTTGCGCAGCCGTGCCACGTTCGCCGCCATGACCTCGAACACCTCGGCGTGGCTCACCGGCCCGACCGACGGGTCGTCCTCGACGCCGGTGTCGTAGTCGGTCACGAGCGCGATCGTGGCGTAGCAGAGGCCCAGCTCACGGGCGAGGAAGGCCTCGGGGTACTGGGTCATCCCGATCACGTGCCAGCCCGCGTCGCGGTACCAGCGGCTCTCGGCCCGGGTCGAGAAGCGGGGCCCCT
>JAFBAD010000018.1 GCA_019247975.1 Acidimicrobiia bacterium | reverse complement strand
ATCGGGTGGCCCTTGGCGAGCAGGCCGCCCGACGTGTTCACCGGGATGCGCCCGTCGAGCGCCGTCTCGCCCTCGAGGCTCGCGATGCCGCCCCGGCCCTTCTCGACGAACCCGAGGTCCTCGATGTCGAGGATCTCGGTGATCGTGAAGCAGTCGTGCACCTCGGCGCAGTCGATGTCCGACGGGCCGACGCCGGCCATCTCGTAGGCCCGCTGCGACGCGAGCACAGTGGCGGGCAGGCCGACGAACGTCGACTTCTCGTGCAGGTACGGGTGGTCGGTGGCGAGGCCGAAGCCGGCGACCATCACCGGCTTGTCGGTGAAGTCCTTCGCGCGCTCCGGCGCGCACACGATCACCGCGGCCGCACCGTCGGTCTGTGGGCAGCAGTCGAGCAGGTGCAGCGGGTGGCACACCGGCGGCGACGCGAGGACGTCGTCGATCGACACCTCGTTGCGGAAGTGGGCGTACGGGTCGAGCGCGCCGTTGTGGTGGTTCTTGACCGCGACCGCAGCGAGGTGCTCGCGGGTGGTGCCGAACTCGTGCATGTGCCGCGTGGCGAACGGCGCGAACAGGACCGGCGCGGACTCGCCGCGGGTGAGGATCGGGTGTCCCGAGGCAGCGCGCGCCAGCAGCCCTTCCTCGGCGGACTTGTCGCGCATCTTCTCGACGCCGATGACGAGCACGACGTCGTGCACGCCGGACGCCACCGCCATGCAGGCGACCCGGAACGCGTCGCTGCCGCTGGGGCAGGCGTTCTCGATGCGGGTGCAGGCGATGCCGGAGAGACCGATCGCGCTGGGAACGGTGTTGCCGGCGATGCCCTCCTGGCCCCACAGCGTCCCTCGCTGGGTGGCGAGGAACACGCCGTCGAAGGCGGACGAGTCGATGCCGTGGTCGACCGATGCGCAGGCCGCGTCGTACGCGCCCTTCGCCATGTCCTCGAAGCCCTGGTCGAAGAGCTCGCCCATCTTGATGAGGCCGGCGCCGACGACGGCGACCTTGTTCCACGGGTTGCCGGTCACCTCGAGCGCACCTTCCATCCGTACACGGGAACTCCTCGCTCGATCGCGTAGCGGCGCAGCACCAGGTCGACCGGTGAGCCGATCGCCAGCTCGGCGCCGGTGCCCTCGCCCTGGAACATCACCCGGCTGCCGTCGTCGAGGTCCACGCACACGAGGGGGAGCGGGGCGACGAACGGCGCGGGCATCGCGTGGTTGATCACGAAGGTCTGCACGGTGCCGTTGCGCGACAGGGGGACGGAGTCGAACTTGTCGCCGCCGCAGCCGAGGCAGGCCGGGTGGATCGAGTGCGGGAAGTTGACGGTGGCGCAGTCGACGCAGCGCCCGCCGACCAGGCCGAGGATCTCGGCGTTGCCGCGCACGAACATCGCGCTGCCCGGGGGCACCGCCATCTCGACGTGCTCGCCGGCCGGCTCCAGCTGACCGCGTGCACGCAGCACCTGCGCGTACGAGGCCGGCGTGCCCTCAGCTGCGAGGTCGGCCACCGCCCGCTCGGCCCCGGGAACTGCGGCGCGCACGTCGATGCCGACCGCCGTCGCCCGGCCGCCGCCGAACGCGAGCAGCGCGGCCGCTCCCGGCGTGGTGAGCGCGGGCACGAGGCCGGTGAGGGCGGCTGCGGCGCCCGTGTCGCCGAGGGCCTTGCGCACGTCGGCTGACACGACCTGGTCGGTGCCGATCTTGCGGGCGAGCGCACCGCCGAGCCGCCCGTCGGGGTCGGGCAGCGACCAGCGCGAGTCGGTGCCGAGCGCGGACGCCGTGTCGGTGGCGAGCGGGAGGAACACCTCCTCACGGAAGAGGCGGCCGTCGTACACGTCGCGGGTGGTGTCCTCGTGGTCGCCGCGGTAGCGGTCGAGCGCGGGCATCCAGCGGCCGGCCCGGGGTCCGATCACCGCGGGCGCGTCGTCGGTGGCCGGGCCGAGCAGCACCGCGGTCGCCGCGGCACCGCACGCCGGCTCGAGCGTGGTGCCGGTGCCGGGGAGCAGCGCGTCGCTCGTGACCACCACGGCCTGCGCGACCGTGCCGGCCGCGATCGCGTCGGCTGCGGCGAGCAGCGCCTCGACGCCCGCGTGGGGCGAACCGGCCGTGACCGCTCCGACCGTCGCCGGCCCGAGCCGCAACGTCGCGGCGAGGTGCGACCAGCTCGGTCCTTCTGCGAACGGTGGTCGCGTCGTGCCCCACCACAGGCCGTCGATGTCGTCAGGCGACGCGCCCGTCTCCGCGAGCAGCGCGTCGCAGGCGGTCCACGCCAGCGTGAGCGTGTCCTCGTCGGGCCCGCACACGGCGATCGAGCCGCGACCACCGCGGCCGCCCCAGGCGGTCGCGATGTCGCCGGCGGCGAGCCGCCACGACGGCACCCCGACGCCGACTCCGAGCAAGGCCACCGGTTGTGATCCAGCCATCGCGCTCGACGTTATCTGACACCGCTGTCAGGTCTCCCATCCCGGTCCTTGCGTGCGATCGTCTCCGGAACTGGAGACGATCGCACGCAAAAACGCTGGTGGGGGCCTAGATGTTGGTCAGGAACGGCATCCCGTTCGGGGTGCCCAGGCCGGTCACGTCGTCGTACCCGGCGGTGGTGTGGATGGCCAGGCCCTGGTAGTCGAAGGTCCGGACCGAGGTGAGCAAGCCCTCCGACTTGGTCACGCCGTTGGCGAAGTCGATCCGCACGTCGGCGTCGTTCACGTGCCTGACGTCGTGGATGCTGCGGGTGTTCTGCAGCGAGTACAGCGTCGGGTTGACGAAGCCGTGCGTGGGCCCGGGGAGCTGGTCGGCCAGCGCCATGATCCCGGCGAACAGCGGCGTCGACAGGCTCGTGCCGCCGATGCGGTACTGGTCGTAGAAGACGCCGCGGGTGAAGGTCTGCGTGATGCCGATGAGCATCCCGGTGTTCGGGTCGCCGACCGTGGAGATGTCGGGCACGACGCGGCCCTTGGCCCCGTTGCGGTGGTTCTTCTTCGCCAGGCGGTCCGGCACGTGGCCCTTCTGGTACCAGGGCTGGCCGAACAGCCGGCTGGTGCCGCCGCCCGAGCCGTACAGGAAGGCGCCGGGGGCCGGCGGGTCGAAGCGGCCGTTGGTCAGCGTGCTCTTGGTCGTCTCCCAGCCGGTCTCGAGGACGGTCGTGCGGTCCGCCCCGACGCCCAGGCTCGTGCCGCCCACTGCGGTGACCCACGGATCGGTCGACGAGAAGTCGGGCTCGGGCCGGCCGAGGTTGGCGACCTCGTCGCCGTCGTCGCCGGAGGAGAAGTAGAGGCCGATGCCCTTCATGACCGCTTCGCGGGCGATCTGGTGGAAGGCGGTGACCTCGGACGCGGGCACCTGCTCGCCGACGTTGCCGTAGCTGTTGCTGACGATGTCGGCGGTGTGGTTGCTGACCACGTAGTTCAGGGCCTTGTCCATCACGGTGTCGTCGCAGGACGCCGCGCCCACGTAGGTGATGTGCGCGCCGGGCGCCATCGCGTGCACGGCCTCGACGTCGAGGGTCTCCTCGCCGTACCAACCGGCCGCGTCGCACTGGTCCGGACCCTCGAGGTGGTGGTCCGGCGGGAAGATGTGCTGGCTGAACTGCCCGCGGGTGAGGACGTGCTCGGGGTCGTTGCGCTGCGAGTAGGTCCGCGCGTCGCTGAAGATCGTCGGCGACGCGTACGCATCGATGATCGCGACCCGGCTGCCACGGCCGTCGATGCCGTGGTGCAGCGCGTCATCGACGTTGTAGGCCCGCCGGAGCTGCGGCGGCCGGTAGCCGCACGGCGCGTAGTTCAACGGGTGCGGGTAGTTCCCGAACTTCGGGACGTTGGTGGCCTGGAGCTTGCCCCAGTAGTCGCTGCAGGGGCGGGCGTTGCGGAAGCCCGGTGCGGGCTGGACCGCGCCCGGCTGCGCGCCGGCCGCGACCGCGCTGGCCGGCTGCGCGCGATCGGTGTCGGGCCGCACGTGGTCGGGCCGTAGGAGGATCTGCGACTGCTCGGTGCCGACCACCGCGGTGACGTCCGCGCCGATGTCGCCCGGGACCGAGAGGTCGCGGTCGGGACTGAGGAGCTGCACGCCCTGGACGCCGTAGACGCCCATCGACACGCCGAACGCCTCGTTGATCTGGGCGACCGTGCCGGTGGCCTCGACGTACTGCCGGTTGGTCGGCACCTCGCTGATCGCGAAGCCGGCCGATCCGAGCCAGCCCTGCACGGCAGCGGCCGACTCGGCGGTCGGCGAG
The DNA here is from genome assembly GCA_019247975.1 of Acidimicrobiia bacterium. Lineage (GTDB taxonomy): Bacteria > Actinomycetota > Acidimicrobiia > Acidimicrobiales > Iamiaceae > JAFBAD01. The sequence goes on along the minus strand of JAFBAD010000018.1, from coordinate 2,703 downwards.
TAGCGGGCGACGATCTCGGCGTCGCTCAGGTAGTGGCGGTACTGCGAGCTGCTCGGATCGGAGACCGCCCGGGCCTCCGCCTCGGCGCCGGCCTCGTCACGGGAGGCCAGGTAGACGCGGAAGCGCACCCGCTCCGTGGAGCTGGCCGCCCGGGTCCGGGCCTGTGGGCTGGCCCACGGCGCGCGTGTCCCCGCCACCACGTGGCGAGGGACCGCGGATGCCGGGTTCCCGGCGGCGGTCAGCACCGCTGCGCAGAGCGCGGCGGTGCCGAGGATCGCAGTTGCCATACGGCGCATGCAGTGCACCCTTTCGTCGGTCCTCGCCCCCAGGGCGTGTCGAGGACATGTGAGGCGGACCGTATACCCGTCCTCACCCGAAGGCATTCTGCGTGCCGATCGGTCGCCGGAGTGGCCGATCTGCACGCAGGAACGCGCATCAGCGACGCAAAATGGTGACGCTGGCGTTGGCGCCCCGACCGATCGTGTGCGCCAGACCGACCCGGGCGCCGTCGACCTGGCGGGCTCCGGCCGTGCCCCGGAGCTGGCCCACGAGCTCGACCACCTGTCCGAGCGCGGACGCGCCGAGCGGCTCGCCCTTCGAGAGGAGACCGCCCGACCGGTTGACGACCTGGCCGCGGTCGCCGTGCAGCATCGAGCGCTGGTCGCCGGCGGCGCAGAGCCCGAGCTCGGACCAGGTGAGGAGCTCACGGGCTGCATCGGTGTCCTGGCACTCGGCCACGTCGACGTCGTCCGGGCCGACGCCGGCCTGCTCGTACGCGTCGCGCACGGCCAGCGTGGTCGGCGGGGTGATGTCGCCGTCGTCGATCAGGCCGGCCATCGGCGTCGACTCGTCGAGCACATGACCCGGGAGGTGGCTGCGCAGCGCGACCGCCGCGAGCTGCACTGCGCCGCTGCCGCCTTCGGCGCGGCGGAGCAGCACCGCCGCGGCCCCTTCGTTGGGGGAGCACAGCATCCAGAGGTGCAGCGGCTCGCACACCAGGCGGGATCCGAGGACCTGCTCGGCGGTGACCGCCGAGCGGAACATCGCGTTCGGGTTGAGCTCGCCCCAGCCGCGGTTCTTGACGACCAGCGCGGCGAGGTCGTCCTTCGTCAGACCGTGGTCGTGCATCGTGCGCTGCGCGCGCAGCGCGAAGTACGCGGGCGTCGCGGCGAGACCCGACTGCTCCTGCCACGGCGCGAAGAACGACGAGCGGATGATGCCCTTCGGCATCTTCTCGATGCCGACGACGATCGCCGCGTCGTGCTGGCCTGACGCGATCGTTCCGGCCGCGAGCGACAGCGCGGCGCCACCGGACGCGCAACCGGCCTCGACGTCCACGATCGGGATGCCGGTGAGCGCGAGCCCGCCGAGCACGCGGTGGCCCGCGGCCACGCCGCCGTACGCGGTCGCGCAGAACGCGGCGCCGACCCGCCGGCGCGCGTCGTCGATCGACCAGCCGGCGTCGTCGAGCGCGGCGCGCAGCGCGGTGACGCCCATCGACGTCGCGGTCTGGTCCTCGAACCGACCGAACGGGTGCAGGCCGACGCCGGCGATCTCGACGGCCGTCACGAGGAGGTCTCCGTTGCGAACGACGCTTCCTCGGGGGCGAACGACCAAGCGACGAGGTCACCGGGCAGGTGGTCGGCGACCAGGCGCATCGGCTGACCGGCTTCGAGCCGCGACGGGTCGGGCTCGGTGAGCCGGGTGACGATCCGCAGGCCCTCCGCCTCCAGCTCGACGATGCCGAAGCCGTAGGGGATCGGGCCCTCGTAGCCCGGCGGCGCGGCCGTGACCGCGGTCCACGCCCACAGCCGGCCGGTGGCGGACAACCGCACCTCCTCGACGTCGTCCGCGCCCGTGTACGGGCAGACCGTGGCGAGCGGGAAGTGGTACCGGCCGCTCGACGGCGAGAAGCCACCGATCAGCGCGGGGTCCGAGGACAGGTCCAGGTACGTGCTCATCGGCTCAGATGGAGCGGCCCGAGCCGGCCCACGCCTCGTTGCGCAGGTGCCGCTTCAGGACCTTGCCGTTGGGATCACGGGGGAGCTCGTCGACCAGCTCGATGTGGGTCGGCACCTTGTACGGGTCGAGTCGTTCCGCGCACCAGTCGGTCAGCTCGGCGGCGGTCACCGGGTCGCGCACCTCCACGACCGCGACCGGGTGCTCGCCGTCGCGGTCGTCGGGGACACCGAACACCGCGCAGTCGACGACGTCGGGATGGCGGTGCAGCACGTCTTCGATCTCCCGGGGATAGAGGTTCACGCCGGCCCGGATGATCATGTCGCTCAACCGGTCGGTCAGGTAGAGGTAGCCGTCGTCGTCGAGGTGGCCGATGTCGCCCACGCTGAACGCGCCGTCGTTCCACGCGGACGCGGTCTTGGCCGGATCGTTGTGGTACTCGAACGTGCCGCGCGCCGGCGTCACCCACACCACGCCGTCCTCGCCGGTCGGCAGCGGATCACCGCTGTCCCGGTCGCGGATCGCGATGCCGACGCCCGGCCAGGGGAGCCCGACCGTGCCGGGCCGGCTCACCCACTCGGTCGACGACACGCGGGTCGCGCCGCCCTCACTGGCGCCGTAGAGCTCCCACACCTCGGTCTGCGGCAGCGCCTCGATGAACCGCTGCTTGACCGGCACGGGGCACGGCGCGCCGGCGTGGATCACGTGGCGGAGCGACGTCAGGTCGCGCCGCTGCCACTCCTC
>JAFBAD010000346.1 GCA_019247975.1 Acidimicrobiia bacterium | reverse complement strand
TGTGCGGGCTGTGCACGATGCGGATGAGACCGGCCGACCGCAGGGACGTGAGCGCGGTCTCGACGTCGTGCTCCTCGTAGCGCACGACCGGGTCCCGGGCGGTCGTCTGGTTGCAGGCGAGCCGCAGCGAGTTGAGCGTGAGCGGATAGGCCTGAGGGGTGGTGCGCTCCTTCTCGACGAGGCACCCGAGCACCCGGCGCTCCTCGGAGGTCAGCTCCACCGGGCCACCCTAGGTCCGCTGACGTGGGCTTTTGTCCCACAGCGGGCACTACGCTTCGGCGGTCGTCTGGGAGAGGAACCGGTGAGCCGTCCCGAAGAGGTCGAAGCGCCGAACGGGGTGCGCACAGTCGAACATCGCCTCGAGGGGGAGAGCCGCGTCCGGGCCGAGGCCGGGTCGTCCCACGATGTCGACGACGAGGTCGTGCCGGTCGAGGTCCAGGTGGGCTCGGGGGCGCTCTGGGTGTCGGTGCCCGAGGGTGGCGTCGAGGTGCAGGTCAACCTCGGCGGCTCCGGCGCCCTGGTCACGTCGGGCGCGCTCATGGTCGACGCGGGTGAGGGCAGCGACGGGTTGCTCGTCGTCACCTCAGGTGAGGTGCTGCTCGTCGACGCGGCGGGCACCAGCCAGGTCCTGACCGCCGGCGACGCCGCGGTGCTGGGCGCCGACGGCAGCCTGGCCGGGATCGACCAGGTCGGCGAGGACGAGCTGGCCGCCGACCCGTGGGCCAGCGCCAACCGGGCCCTCGACGCCGAGGTGGTCGTCCCGGAACCGGAACCGGAGCCCGAGCCCGAGCCGGAACCTGAGCCGGAGCCGGAGCCGGAGCCGGAGCCCGAACCCGAGGCGGAGGAGCCGGAGGCCGAGGACGACGCTGTGCTCGAGGCCGAAGCGCTCGCCGAAGAGCCGGAGCCGGAGCCGGAGCTTGCACCGGAGCCGGAACCTGAGCCCGAGCCCGAGCCCGAGGAGCCGGAGGCGGAGGAGGCGGCCTGGGTCGCGGCGCCCGAAGACGTCGCGCCGGTCGGTGGCGAGCTCCTCGACGACCTGTACGCGCCGGCCGACGCCGAGGCCCACGAGGTGTCGGGCCGGTCGCTCGCCCGGGTGCTGCAGGTCGCGGCGCTGATCATCTTCATCGCCGTCGGTGCGCTGCTCGTCTTCCTCTTCAAGCACCACGACGACAGCGACAAGGGCGACACGACGCTCGCCCCGCCGACCGCGGTCCACAACACGACCTCCAGCAGCACCGAACCCCGGACGACCACGCCGACCACCCAGGCGATCGTGCCGATCGACGTCGGCATCCTCACCTGCACCCAGAAGGGCGAGGCCATAGTCGCGAGTGGGACGGTCGAGGGTGCGCCGAAGTCGGCCCAGGGCTACCGGATCCTGGTCGTGGTGAAGCGGGGCAACCGGACCTTCGGGCGCAAGACGGTGACGGTGCCCCGCGGGGACAACGCCACCGGCAAGCGGACCTGGACGGCCGAGATCCCCTTGAACGGCGACGCGGTGGGCTCCGGTGCGGGGTGCAACGTCCCCAAGGACGGCGGCGTCACCCTCATCACCTGACCGCAGAGCGTGACGAGAAGGGCCTCGGAGACACTTGAGGTGGCGCGATGCCCTGCCGATGGGCATCCTCGAAGCTCGAACGTCTCCGACCCCCGTCCCCCTGATGACCTTGCTGCACCCCCGACCCACGATCCGCCTGCTCACCGCGGCGGTCCTGCTGGTGCTGACCGCCATGACGGTCGCACCGGCGCCCGCCCGAGCCGACAACGGGAACGGCACGGGCGACCACGGGTCGAGCACCGAGGAGCTGGGCGACGGGACGAACATCAAGGCCGACTACGACGAGGTCCTCGGGCAGGAGGCGAAGCTCGAGCAGGCTGCAGACATCGCGGCGCAGCGCCGGGCCGCGCTGGCGGTCCAGATGGCCGGGGCGCAGAAGCAGCTCGACGCGACCCGGCTCCAGCTCGAGCAGACGACGTCGGTCTTCATGGCCAAGGTCCGCGCCCGCAACGCGACGCGCAGCAAGCTGCGGGCCGCCGAGCACCGGCTGGCCGTCGCCACCGCGGAGCTGCGCCGCCAGGCGATCAGCAGCTACGTCGCCGGCGGGACCGACCACGAGACGCTCGCGGTCGTCGTGGCGAGCACGAACGACGTGTCGGCCACCGGCCGGACCCTCTCGTACGCCAGCGCGGTGGTCGACCACCAGAACGCGCTCGTCCGCGAGTTCACGGCGGCGCGGAAGGCCCGCGACCGCGTCGCGGCGCGCGCCGAGGCCGCCGCGCAGTCGGCCACCGATGCCCGCGACGGCGTCGCCAAGGTCGCGTCCGACCAGCAGGGGACCGTCGACCACCTCGACGACCTCGCCAAGCAGGAGGCGCAGGCCGCGGCCTGGCAGGAGCTCGCGCTCCAGCAGCTCCGCGGGCGCAAGGTGGAGATCGAGGCCCGGGTGGTCTCGCTGGAGAAGGAGTCCGACAGCATCGGGCTCCTGCTCGCCGAGCGGCAGAAGGACCAGCCCGCGTACACGCCTGGTTCGATCACCTTCCGCGCCCCGCTCGCGCACTTCACGGTCGGCTCGGGGTTCGGCATGCGGATGCACCCGATCCTCCACTACACGCGGCTGCACGCGGGTCAGGATCTCGACGCACCGGCCGGCACGCCGATCATGGCGGCCGCGAGCGGGACGGTCCTCGTGGCCGGGCTGCGCGGCGGCTACGGCAACTGCGTGGTCATCGGCCACGGCCACGGCATCGCCACCGTGTACGCGCACCAGTCACGCCTGCTCGTCCAGGTCGGCGACGAGGTGAAGGCCGGCGACGTGATCGGCGCGGTCGGCACGACGGGTCTCTCCACCGGTCCGCACCTGCACTTCGAGACCCGGGTCAAGGGCGTGCCCGTCGACCCGACGAACTTCATCGACCTCGAAGGCGTCGCCGAAGCGAGTCGAGCAACAGACTGACGACCGGCCCCGGCTGCGCGTCGGAGCCGTCGAGCGCCTCGACCGTGCAGAACGCCTCGACCCGGTCCATCCGGCCCTGCAGGCTGATGACGACCGACCACGGCCCGCCGAAGGCCAGGGTGACGAGCACCTCGAGCAGACCGGCGTCGGGGTCGACGTAGGTGATGTCGCCGATGTCGTCGGCCGCCTCGACGAGGAGCGCGAACACCTCGTCGGCCGGGAACGCGAAGGCCACGGTGTCGTCGTCGACCAGCATCACCGAGTGGTCCGGGCGTCCGCGCCGCGACGGAGCGGTGACCGGGGCGGGCGCAGGTGCCGGCGCCGGCGCGGACATGACCTCGTACGCCTCGATGATGCGCGCCGCGTCGACGGTGGCATCGGGCCCGGCCCGGTCGGGGTGGTGCTCACGGATCCGCTGGCGGTAGGCCGCGCGCACCTGGCGCGTCGATGCGGTGTCGTGCACGCCCAGCACGGCGGCGGCCTCATGCCTATCCATGAGTCGACCGAGGCCGGTCCATCAGCTCGACCAGCCCCTCACCCCAGCCAGCACGTCAGCGCGGCGCCGAACGCAGCCGGGTCGGCCGACCCGCAGAGCTCACGGACAGAGTGCATGCCGAGCTGCGCGACGCCGACGTCGACGGTCGGGATCCCGAGCCGCGCCGCCGTGATGGGCCCGATCGTCGATCCGCACGGCATGTTCCCGCGGCTCACGAACCGCTGGAACGGCACGCCGGCGTCCACGCACGCCTGCTCGAAGCCGGCCTGCGTGCGGCCGTCGGTCGCGTAGCGCTGGTTGACGTTGATCTTGACGACGGGTCCGCCGTTGACGATCACCGGGTGGTCCGGCTCGTGGCGCTCGGGGTAGTTCGGGTGCGTCGCGTGGGCCATGTCGGCGGACAGGCACGCCGACCCGGCGAGCGCGCGGAGGTGGTCGGCGCGATCGCCACCTCGGGCGATGGTGATGCGCTCGAGGACCGACGCGAGGAAGCCGCCGTCCGCGCCGGTTGCCGACGTGCTGCCGATCTCCTCGTGGTCGTACAGCGCGGCGACCGCGATCGACGTGCCTTCGGTCGAGCACGCGCCGAGCGCGGTGATCGCCGCGTGGCACGAGCACTGGTTGTCGAGGCGCGGCGCGCTGAGCAGCTCGCCGTCGCGGCCCGCGACGGTGCCGGGGTTGACGTCGTGGACCATCACGTCCCACGCGGCGACGCGGTCGGCCTCGATCCCCATCTCGTCGGCGAGGAAGCGCGCGAAGCCACCGGGCTCGGGTGAGCCGACCGACCAGACCGGGGTGAGGTGGACCTGGCGGTCGAGCAGCAGGCCCCGCTCGTTGACGTCGCGGTCGAGGTGGATCGCGAGCTGGGGGATGCGGAGCACCGGTCGGTCGACCCGCACGAGGTGGAGCTCGACCTTGCTCGTTCCGTCGGGCAAGGACGTCCGCACCGCGACCCGCCCGGACAGGCCGAGGTCACGGTCGAGCCACGAGTTCACCAGCGCGCCGCCGTAGACCTCCACGCCGAGCTGGCGCCAGCCGGCCCGGCCGGTGTCGGGCTGCGGCCGGATGCGCAGGTTCGGGCTGTCGGTGTGGGCGCCGACGATGCGGAAGGGCGTGCCACGCCCATCGCTCTGTGAGACAGCCCCACCACGCTCCGGTGCCACCCAGGCGATGAGCGCCCCGTCCCGGGCCAGGAAGCCCTTGGCCGGCAGCTCGGTCCAGTCGTCGAGCGGGCTCATGGCGCTGAACCCCCCGGCGACGAGCCGGCGGACCGCCTCGGCGACGGCGTGGTACGGCGTGGGCGAGGCGTCGATGAAGCTGAGCAGATCGGCCGCGACGTCTTCGGGCTGCGCCATCGTCGGCACGATATCGACACATCTCTGGCGGCTTTGGGGGTTCGCCGGTGCGCACGTCCGCCGGTAGGATCATCCGACTGACCAGACCGACGGGCCAGCGTCGTCCCGAGCGGAAAGCCCGTTCACACGCCCGGGATCTACAAGCCATGTCGCACACCCCCCGACGTCAGGGTCTCTACGACCCTGCTTTCGAACACGACGCCTGCGGCGTCGCGTTCGTCGTCGACCTGCACGGCCGGCCCACGCGAGACATCGTCGAGAAGGGCCTGACCGCCCTCCTCCACCTCGACCACCGGGGGGCGACCGGGGCCGAGGCCAACACCGGCGACGGCGCCGGCGTGCTCATCCAGGTGCCCGATCGCTTCCTGCGTGAGGTGGTCGACTTCGACCTCCCGCCGGTCGGCCACTACGCCACCGGCATCGCGTTCCTGCCCGCCGGCGAGGCCGCGTCGGACGCGACCGATGCGGTCGACAAGATCGTCGCCAGCGAGGGTCTCACCGTCCTCGGCTGGCGCGACGTGCCCGTGCAGCCGGACTCGCTCGGCTCGATGGCGCGCGACGTCATGCCGGTCTTCCGGCAGGTCTTCGTGGCTGCGCCGGACGCGGCGATGGCCGGCCTCGACCTCGAGCGAGCCGCGTACGTCGTGCGCAAGCGGATCGAGCACGAGGCGGTCGAAGGGTCGGTGTACTTCCCGAGCCTCTCGTCGCGCACCCTCGTGTACAAGGGGATGCTCACCACCCCGCAGCTGCGCGAGTTCTACCCCGACCTCCGCGACGAGCGGGTCGAGAGCGCCCTCGCGCTCGTGCACTCGCGTTTCTCGACGAACACGTTCCCGTCGTGGCCGCTCGCGCACCCGTACCGGTACCTGGCCCACAACGGCGAGATCAACACGGTGCAGGGCAACCGCAACTGGATGCGGGCGCGCGAGGCGCTCCTGCGCAGCGACCTGTTCGGTCCCGACATCGAGCGGATCTTCCCGATCTGCACGCCAGGGGCGAGCGACACCGCCACCTTCGACGAGGTGCTCGAGCTGCTGCACCTCGGCGGGCGCAGCCTCCCGCACGCCGTGCTGATGATGATCCCGGAGGCGTGGGAGCACCACGACGGCATGGACCCCGACAAGCGGGCCTTCTACCAGTTCCACGCCTCCTTGATGGAGCCGTGGGACGGCCCGGCGTCGGTCGCGTTCACCGATGGCACGGTCATCGGCGCGGTGCTCGACCGCAACGGCCTGCGCCCGAGCCGCTACTGGGTCACCAGCGACGGGCTCGTCGTGATGGCCTCGGAGGTCGGCGTGCTCGACCTCGACCAGAGCACGGTCATCCGCAAGGGTCGCCTGCAGCCGGGTCGCATGTTCCTCGTCGACACGACGCAGGGCCGCATCGTGGACGACGACGAGATCAAGCGCGACCTCGCCGCCGAGCGCCCCTACGAGGAGTGGCTCCACGGCGGCCTGGTGCACCTGGAGGACCTGCCCGACCGGCCGCACACCCGCTACCCGCACAAGTCGGTCGTGCGCCGCCAGCTGACGTTCGGCTACACGATCGAGGAGCTCAAGCTCCTGATGGCGCCGATGGCCCGCACCGGCGCCGAGAACATCGGGTCGATGGGCACCGACACACCGATCGCGGTCCTGTCGGCGCGACCGCGACTGCTGTTCGACTACTTCCAACAGCTCTTCGCGCAGGTGACCAACCCGCCGCTCGACGCGATCCGCGAAGAGCTCGTCACCAGCCTCGGCGGCACGATCGGTCCCGAGGGCAACCTGCTCGATCCGGCGCCGGCGTCGTGCCGGCAGATCGTCCTGCCCCGCCCGATCATCGACAACGACGAGCTGGCCAAGCTGGTCCACGCCAACGACGACGGCGACCTGCCCGGCCTGCAG
>JAFBAD010000340.1 GCA_019247975.1 Acidimicrobiia bacterium | reverse complement strand
CACGTGATGATGGGCGCCACCCAGGTCGACCGCCTCGGCAACCAGAACATCGCGTCGCTCGGCCCGGACCCGCACGCCCCGAAGGTGCAGCTGCTCGGCTTCCGGGGCGCGCCCGGCAACCTCATCAACGACACCACTAGCTACTGGGTGCCGAACCACTCGCCGAAGGTCTTCGTCGAGCACGTCGACCTCGTGACCGGTCTCGGCTACGACCGGGCGGCCGGGCTCGGCCCGGACGCATCCCGCTTCCACGAGGTGCGCCGGGTCGTGTCGAACCTCGGCGTCTTCGACTTCGAGACGCCGGACCACCGCATGCGCTTGCGCTCGGTGCATCCCGGAGTCACGGTCGACCAGGTGGTCGAGGCGACCGGCTTCGAGCTGACGATCCCCGACGACGTCGGCGAGTCGCGGCTGCCGACCCCCGAGGAGCTCGAGCTGCTCCGCGAGGTCATCGACCCCGGCGGCACCGGCGGCCGCGAGGTGCCCGACCCGGACTGAGCGCGGGCCGAGCTGCACGCCCGTTGGGCCCTTCGGCCCATGCCACCACTGCCTGTGACCAGACCGGTACATTGAGCGCGTGGCACGGTTCGGGACGAAGAAGGCGGTCAAGACGTGGGTGCGGCGGCTGGGCCCGCCCGACATCGCGGTGCTCGCCTGGATCGCCCGCAACAACGGCCGCTACGGCGCGCCCGGCGACCGACCGCCGCAGCAGCCGCTGAGCGAGCTCGAGGCGAAGCTGTTCCTCTCCGACGAGCGCACCGTCTGCCTCGTCGCCTTCGTCGAGAACGACCCGGTCGGCTTCCTGTACGCGAACGAGCTGTACCGGCGCCACGGCGACCTCAGCCACCTGTGCCTGTACGAGATCGCGGTCGCCGAGGAGTACCGGGGTTCTGGGGTCGGTCGTCAGCTGTTCGATGCGCTCGGCGCCCACGCCCACCAGCGGGGCATCAGCCACGGCTTCGCGATCACCCACGTGTCGAACCGCGACGCGATGGAGCTCTTCTCCAAGGTCGGTGGCCACCGCGGCGCCGACGACGACGTGGTGTTCGCCTTCCGCTTCTAGACGACGAGGGGTTCCCCCGATTCCTGCGGCGGCACTTCGTCATAGGGTGCCGCCACAGATCATGGAGGAGGGGACCATGTCCGACGAGGTGATCGCAGAGCTTCGGCGTGAGATCGATGCGCTCCGAGCGCGGGTGTTCGAGCTCGAGGGGGCACAGCGGGCGGGCTCGGAGGCGGCCGCGCCGGCGACGCGCATCGAGGACGCGCGGGTGTCCCGGCGCAACCTGCTCGGCAAAGCCGGTGCCGTTGCCGCGGCCGGCGTGGCCGGAGCGGTCGTCGGCAGTGGAGCACGGGCGCAGCCGGCCGGCGCTGTCAACGGTGATCCTCTGATCCTCGGCGGTGCTGCCGTGAACGAGTGCACGTTTGCGACGGCGCTGCTGATTCACAACTACGAGGACGCTTACGGTTTCGCGGTCCTTGACACCGGCGGCCCGAACCCGGGCCTCGGCTACATCTCGGCCTACAGCCGGAAGCGAGCGTCGGGGAAGAACATGCCGGCGTTCCGAGGTGACGCAGAGGCGAGCAACGCGTTCTACGGGACGGCGACCAATGTGCCCGCGCTGTTCGGCACCTGCACCGGCAGCGCGGGTGTGCAGGGCAACTGCACCGGGGACGGTCCGGCGGGCGTCATCGGCGCGTCGACGACCACGACCGGAGTCTGGGGCCTCGCCATGAAGAACGGCATCGGTGTCCTGGCTCAGTCGACCGGTGGACCCGGCGTGGACGCCAGCTCGTCGAGCGGGTACGGCGTGCATGCGGTTTCCGGGAGCAGCTACGGCGTCTACGGCGAGTCGACCAGCTCCTACGGCGTCCGTGGCCGGTCGTCGAACAGCACCGGCGTGCGGGGTGAGACCAGCGGGTCCGGAGCGACCGGCGTGCACGGGATCTCGGGGTCGGGTGCCGGTGTCCTGGGGCAGGCGACGTCGGGCCCGGGCGTGTACGGCGCCGCAACGAGCGGTGACGCGATCCGAGCGGTGGGTGGCACCGGCCGAGGCCTGTACGCGACGGCCGACGGGCAAGCGGCCGTGGAGGGCGCTGCGGTGAGCGGACCCGGGGTCACCGGCACCTCGTCGAGCGGGTACGGCGTGTGGGGCGACTCCCAGGACCTCTACGGCGTCCAGGGCACGTCCGAGAACTCGATCGGGGTGTTCGCGGTCTCGACGCACGATCGAGGCCTCCGGGCCACATCCGGCGGGCGGGAGGCCATCGAGGCGATCGGCAAGAGCTACGGAGCGACGTTCCAGGGGAAGTCCGCGGCGGTGAAGCTCGTGCCCCAGACGACCGCAGGCAAGCCGACCTCTGGATCGCACGCGAGGGGCGAGCTGCTGTGCGACAAGGACGGGGTCCTGTGGTTCTGCACGGCCGGCGGCCTCACCGGAGGCACGTGGAAGAAGGTGTCGCTGGTCTGAGGTCCTACGCTCCGGAGCGATGTCTGACGGGTCATCAGGTTTCGGGGCGCTCTCGACCCGCTTCTGCGAGCTGACCGGCGCGCGGTACCCGATCGTCCAGACCGGCATGGGCTGGGTGTCCGGCGCGCGCCTGACCGCGGCGACGAGCGCGGCGGGGGGCCTGGGCATCCTCGCGGCGGTGACGATGACCGATCCGGAGCTGCGCGCCGCGGTGCGCTCGGTGAAGGAGCGGACCGACCGGCCGTTCGGGGTGAACTTCCGCGCCGACCAGCCCGACCTCGCCGAGCGGATCGGCTTCGTCGTCGCCGAGGGCGTGAGGGTCGTCAGCTTCGCCGGCGCGCCGACGAAGGACGCGATCAACCGGTTGCACGACGCAGGCGTGAAGGTGATGCCGACGGTCGGGGCGCGCCGCCACGCCGAGAAGATGCTCGAGTGGGGCGTCGACGCGGTGATCGCGCAGGGAGGCGAGGGCGGCGGCCACACCGGGTCGGTGCCGACGTCGCTGCTGCTGCCGCAGGTCGTTGACGCAGTCGCCTCGGAGATCCCTGTGCTCGGCGCGGGTGGCTTCCACGACGGTCGTGGTCTCGTCGCCGCGCTCGCCTGGGGCGCCGACGGTGTCGCCATGGGCACGCGCTTCCTCCTCACCCAGGAGAGTCACGTGCCCGACGTCGTGAAGCAGCACTACCTCGCGGCCGGGGTGACCGACACGGTGGTGACGACCGCGCTCGACGGCGCGCCGCAGCGGGTCATCCGCACCGAGCTCGTCGACAAGCTCGAGCGGTCGAGCATCGTGACCCGTCTTCCCCGGGCTGCGGCGCGTGCGGCCACCTTCGCCAAGACCACGGGGACGACGCCGCGAGCGCTCCTCAAGGAGGGCCTCGCGATGCGCAAGCACCAGGACCTCACGCTGGCCCAGCTGGCCATGGCCGCGAACGCGCCGATGCTGATCAAGGCCGCGCTGGTCGACGGCAAACCGGAGGTCGGTGTGCTCCCGACGGGTCAGGTCACCGGTGTGGTCACCGAGGTGCCGACGGTCGCCGAGCTGATCGACCGGATCGTCGCCGAAGCGGAGGCGACGCTCGCCCGTCTGGCCGGCACCGGGGTGCGGGCCTGATGGACCTCGAGTGGTCGAGCGACGAGCGGCGCTTCCGCGACGAGGCCCGCACATGGCTCGAGGCGCACCTCGCCGAGTGGAAGGCGGGCCACGACGGCGACCTCTCGGGGGACACCCGCGACGGCTTCGCCCGTCACCTCGTGTGGGAGCAGATGCTGTTCGCCGATCGGTGGGCGGTCGTCTCGTGGCCCGAGGCGTTCGGCGGCCGTGACGCATCGCTCTGGGAGTGGCTGATCTTCGAGGAGGAGTACTACCGGGCCGGCGCGCCGCAGCGGGTCACGCAGAACGGCATCTTCCTGCTCGCCCCGACCGTGTTCGAGTTCGGAACGCCCGAGCAGCAGGCGCACATCCTCCCGCGCATGGCGGCGGCCGATGACCAGTGGTGCCAGGGCTGGTCCGAGCCGAACGCGGGCAGCGACCTCGCGTCGCTCACCTCGCGCGCTCGCCGGGTCGACGGCGGGTGGGTGCTCGACGGCCAGAAGACCTGGACCACGCGCGGCGCGTTCTGCACGCACCTCTTCGGGCTGTTCCGCACCGACCCGGAGTCCGAGCGCCACAAGGGCCTCACGTACCTGCTCGTCGCACTCGACACGCCCGGCGTGACCGTGCGCGGGTTCGGCCGCCTCGACGGCGACGAGGGCTTCGCCGAGGTGTTCTTCGACGAGGCCTTCCTGCCCGACGACGCGCTGCCCGGTGGTGTCGTGCTCGGTGGGGAGGGTCAGGGCTGGTCGGTCGCGATGGCCACCACTTCGTCCGAGCGGGGGCTCACCCTGCGCTCGCCCGGGCGGTTCATGGCCGCGACGGCGCGCCTGATCGAGCTGTACCGGAGCGCGCCGGACGATCCGTTGCTGCGTGACCGCGTCACCCGGGCGTGGATGAAGGCGGAGGCCTACCGGCTGCAGACGCTGCAGACCGTCACCGGCACCGTCGAGGGTCGCCCGGCTGGTGCCGAGACGAGCCTCGTGAAGATCTGGTGGTCGGAGCTCGACGTCGAGCTGCACGAGGTCGCGCTCGACCTGCTCGGTGCGGACGCCGAAGCGACCGGCCCGTGGTCGAAGGGTTGGCAGTTCTCGTTGTCCGGCCCGATCTACGCGGGCACGAACGAGATCCAGCGCAACATCGCAGCCGAGCGCCTGCTGGGGTTGCCGCGCCGATGACGCCGATGACGGCGATGCGCCGATGAGGTTCGCGTTCACCGACGACCAGGTCGCGTTCCGCGATGCCGTGCGCGACCTCCTGGCCAAGGAGTGCCCGCCCGAGGTGGTGCGGGCCGCGTGGCCCGAGGGCGAGGTGCCCGGTGGCGCGAAGCCGGGAGAAGGCGCTCGAGCCGACGCCGACCGGCTCGACGCGGTGTGGCGTGCGCTCGCCGACATGGGGGTGCTGGGCATCGCCGTCGCCGAAGAGCACGGCGGCCTCGGCATGGACGAGCTCAACTGGGTGCTCATCGCCGAGGAGACCGGGTACGCAGCGCTGCCGCACCCGTTCGTCGAGACGGTGTGCGTGGCCGCGCCGCTGCTGGGTCGGGCCGACCTGGCCGACGGCAGCGCGACCGCGACCGTGCAGCCGGGACGCGACGAGCCCGTGCCCTGGGCATCGGCAGACGTGCTGCTCGCGATCGACCGGGACGCTTGGACGTTGACGGTCCACGACGAGTGGGAGGCCGACGCGGTGGCGTCGGTCGACGGAGCCCGTCAGCTCGCGTCGGTCCGCGCGTCAGGCGGCGAGGAGGTCGGCGGCGCCGCGCTCGCGTTCGACCGGGGAGCGCTCGGCACCGCGGCGCAGCTCGTCGGCCTCGGCCGCCGGATGCTCGACCTGACCGTCGCCTATGTGGTCGAGCGGAAGCAGTTCGGGGTGCAGATCGGTTCCTTCCAGGCGGTGAAGCACCACCTCGCCGACGCCGCCCTCGACCTGACGTTCGCCGCACCGGCCGTGCACCGGGCCGCGTGGTCGTTGGCCACCGCCTCGCCCGACGCCTCGCGCGATGTCTCGATGGCCAAGGCGATGGCGTCGGACGCGGCCCACCGCGCCGGCCGCGCCGCGCTGCAGTGCCACGGCGCGATCGGCTACACGGTCGAGTACGACCTGCACCTGTACGTCGAACGGGCCGCGGCCCTGTCCCGGGCCTGGGGCACGGCCGCGTGGCACCGCGGACGCGTCGGCCGAGCGCTCGAGATCTGATGCACCACGAAGCAAGGAGAACCCGTCATGCCTGAGGCCTACATCGTCGACGCCGTGCGCACGCCGGTCGGCCGGCGCGGAGGATCGCTCAGCCAGATCCACCCGGCCGACCTCGGCGCCCACTCGCTGAACGCGCTGGTCGACCGCACCGGGATCGACCCGAACGCGGTCGAGGACGTGGTGTTCGGCTGCGTCGACACCGTGGGCGGGCAGGCCGGCGACATCGCCCGCACCTGCTGGCTGGCCGCCGGGCTGCCCGAGCACGTGCCCGGCACGACGGTCGACCGCCAGTGCGGGTCCGCGCAGCAGGCGGTGCACTTCGCCGCGCAGGCGGTGATGGCCGGTGTGTCGGATGTGGTGGTCGCCGGTGGTGTGCAGCAGATGTCGATGATCCCGATCAGCTCGGCCATGACGTTGGCCGCGCCGCTCGGCTTCGACGACCCCTTCACCGGCAGCGAGGGCTGGGTGAAGCGCTACGGCGACGGCGAGGTCAGCCAGTTCCGAGGCGCCGAGATGATCGCCGAGAAGTGGGACATCTCGCGTGAGGACATGGAGGCGTTCGCGATCGAGTCGCACGAGCGGGCCATCCGGGCCCGGGCGGAAGGTCGCTTCGACGCGGAGATCGAGCCGCTCAACGGCCTCGACCACGACGAGGGTCCGCGTGAGCCGAACGTCGACAAGATCCGTTCGCTGCCGACCCTGGTCGAGGGCGGGCGGATCACGGCCGCCGTGTCGAGCCAGATCAGCGACGCGTCGGCGGCGATGCTCATCGTGTCACCGAAGGGGATGAAGGACCACGGCCTCGAGCCCCGTGCCCGCATCCACCACATGAGCGTGCGGGCCGACGACCCGATCTACATGCTCACCGCGCCGATCCCCGCCACCCGGTACGCCTTCGAGAAGACCGGCATGACGATGGACGACATCGACCTCGTCGAGATCAACGAGGCGTTCGCGTCGGTCGTGCTCGCCTGGCAGAAGGAGCTCGACGCCGACCTGTCCAAGGTCAACGTCAACGGCGGCGCCATCGCCCTCGGGCACCCACTGGGCGCGACCGGGGCCCGGCTGATGACCACGCTGCTCAACGAGCTCGAGCGCACCGGCGGCCGCTACGGCCTCCAGACCATGTGCGAAGGCGGCGGCCAGGCCAACGTGACGATCATCGAGCGCCTCTGAACCGTGTTCCTGCGTGTGGGTCAGCGGTCGCGACGGTTGCGGACGAGCACCAGCGCGGTCATGACCAGGCCGGCGATGAGCACCACGACCAGGAGCACCAAGCCGACGTAGACGTCGGGTGGGGGCCCTTCGGCGATCACGGGTCCGACGCTACGGGCTCAGGAAGTGGTGCAGCGCCACCGCCGCGGCGGTGGCGACGTTGAGGGAGTCGGCGCCCGGGGCCATCGGGATGCGTACCCGGACGTCGGCTGCGTCGAGCGCGGCGTCCGAGAGGCCTGGGCCCTCCGCACCGACGAGCAGCGCCAACCGGTCGGGCGCAGGAACGTCCGCGATCGGTGTGGCCCCGTCGGCCGGGGTCAGCGCGACGACGGTGTGATCGAGATCGGACCGCGGCCACTCGTGCGCGACGGCGAACGGGATGCGCATCACGTGGCCCATCGAGACGCGGACGCAGCGCCGGTAGAGCGGGTCGGCGCAGGTCGGGTCGAGGAGCACGGCGTCGACACCGAACGCCGCTGCGTTGCGGAAGAGCGAGCCGAGGTTCTCGTGGTCGTTCACGCCCTCGACGACGAGCACCGACCTCGCAGTCGATGCAAGGTCGTCCGCGTCGATGGGCTTCGGCCGCTCTGCGCTGGCGACGGCGCCGCGATGGAGGTCGAACCCGACGGTCGCGGCGAGGACCGGCTCGTCTGCGACGTACACCGACGTACCGGTCGCTTCGGCCAAAGGACCGAGGCGCTCGTACAACCTGGGTGTGAAGAGGAACGCCCGCGGGACGTAGGTCGACTCGACCAGTCGCTCGATCGCGAGCGGACCCTCGATGATGAAGCACCCGCGCTCCGCCTCGGTGCGGCGGCGCAGCTCGACGTCGGTCAGCCCCACGAAGTCGGCGATCCTCGGATCGGCCGGATCGGTGATCACCTCCACCACCCGATTCTGCGTGCAGTTCTGTACAGATGTGTACAGAACTGCACGCAGAATCGCTTCGAGCGGACCGGGTACCGTCGGCGCCCATGTCTGGGATCTGTGAGGGACGGGTGGCGATCGTGACCGGGTCGGGGCGCGGGTTGGGCCGCAGCCACGCGCTGGAGCTCGCCCGCCAGGGTGCGAAGGTCGTCGTCAACGACCTCGGCGCGGAGCTCGACGGTTCCGGGAACCCGACGACGGGCCCGGCGGCCGACGTGGTCGCCGAGATCGAGGCGATGGGCGGCGAGGCGATCGTCAACGGCGACGACGTCGCCGACTGGGACGGCGCGCAGAGCCTGGTGCAGTCGGCCATCGACGCCTTCGGCCGCCTCGACGTCGTGGTGAACAACGCCGGCGTCGTGCGCGACCGCATGTTCGTGTCGGCCACCGAGGACGAGTGGGACGCCGTCGTCCGGGTGCACCTCAAGGGCCACTTCGCGCCGAGCCGCTGGGCCGTGCAGCACTGGCGGGACCGGGCGAAGGCGGGCGAGGAGGTGCAGGCCCGGATCATCAACACGACCTCCGGCGCCGGGCTCATGGGCAGCATCGGCCAGAGCGCCTACTCGGCGGCCAAGGCCGGCATCGCCGGGCTCACCCTCGTGCAGGCGGCCGAGCTCGGCCGCTACGGCATCACCGCGAACGGGATCGCGCCGTCCGCCCGCACCCGCATGACGGAGGGGGTCTTCGTCGAGATGATGGCGAAGCCGACAGACGGCAGCTTCGACGCCATGTCACCCGACAACGTGTCGCCGCTGGTCGCGTGGCTCGCGTCGGTGGACAGCTCGGGCGTGACCGGCCGGGTGTTCGAGGTCGAGGGCGGCAAGGTCTCCGTCGCCGAGGGCTGGCGGCACGGCTCGGTGATCGACAACGGCGCCCGGTGGGAACCGCCCGACGTCGGGGTGGCCGTGCGCAAGCTGCTCGCGGAGGCGCCCGAGCCCGCGCCGGTCTACGGCACCACCTGATCGACGATCAGAACGCGGAGATCGTCAGCACCAGGAAGAGCACGACCAGCGCGCCGGCGCAGACGTTGAAGATGAAGAGGCGCAGGCGCACCGGCACCCGCCGGCGGTGGTCGCGCAGCAACCAGATGCTGAAGGCGAACGTCGACGCGAACACGAACAGCCGCCGGACGATGCTGAGGTCGCCCGGCCCCGTGACGATCACGAGGATCGTGACGACCACGACCGCCAGCGGTCCGGCCACCCAGAGCCGCTGCAGCGCCTCACCGAGGGTGCGCGGCGGCGCGTCGTAGCGGCGACGGCGCCGCGGGCGCACGCGCCTCGGCTGCGGACGCGGCGGCTGCAGCGGTATCTGATCGCCCACTGCAGCCACCCGCGGATGCTAGGAGAGGCGCTCCACGATCATCGCCATGCCCTGGCCGCCGCCGACGCACATCGTCTCGAGCCCGAACTGCTTGTCGGCATCACGCAGACCGTGCAGCAGCGTGGTCATGATGCGGGCCCCGGTCATCCCGAACGGGTGGCCGATGGCGATCGCACCGCCGTTGACGTTGAGCTTGTCCCAGGAGATGCCGAGGTGCTTCGCCGAGGGGATGACCTGCGCGGCGAACGCCTCGTTGATCTCGACGAGGTCGATGTCGTCGATCGTCATGCCGGCCCGGGCCAGCGCCTGACGGCTCGCCTCGATCGGGCCGAGGCCCATGATCTCGGGGTTCAGCCCGGTGACGCCGGAGGCGACGATGCGGGCCAGCGGGGTGATCCCGAGCTCGGCCGCCTTGGTGTCGCTCATCACGACCACCGCGGCCGCACCGTCGTTCAGCGGGCACGCGTTGCCGGCGGTGACCTTGCCGTCCGGGCGGAACGCCGGCTTCAGCGACGAGAGGCCTTCCTTCGTGGTGCCCGGACGGATGCCGTCGTCCTTCGAGATCGTGACCGGCTTGCCGTCGTCGTCGGTCGTCTCGACCGGCGTGATCTCGTCCTCCCAGAAGCCGTTCTCGAGCGAGGCGCTCGCCCGCTGCTGCGACAGGGCCGCGAACTCGTCCATCTCGTCGCGACCGACGTTCTCCCACTCGGCCACGTTCTCGGCCGTCTCGCCCATCGCGATGTAGATGTCGGGCAGGCCCGTGGGCGGCGTCCAGGAACCCTGGCCGCCCTGCTGGCGGGATGCGGTGCGCTCACCCGCCTGGGAGAACGCCGGGTTCTTCGCGGAGCCGGTGTCGGCCATGCCGCTCATGAACCGGCTCACCGTCTCGACGCCGGCCGCGACGAACACGTCGCCCTCGCCGGCCTTGATCGCGTGCGACGCCATGCGGATCGCCTGCAGCGACGAGGAGCAGTAGCGGTTGACGGTCACGCCGGGGACGTCGGGCATCCCGGCCTGGATGGCGGCGACGCGGGCGACGTTGAACCCGGCCTCACCAGCCGGCTGCCCGCACCCGAGGATCAGGTCCTCGACCTGCTGGCGGTCGAGCTGCGGGACCTGGTTCAGCGCGGTGTCGACGATGAAGCTCGCGAGGTCGTCGGGACGGCAGTTCTTGAGCGTCCCCTTCATGGCCCGGCCGATCGGCGTGCGGGCGGTCGAGACGATCACGGCTTCGGTCATGGGGAGCTCCTGAATCCGGTGAAATCCCTGCCTGTCTAGCGGAGCACCCCCGATGTGACCACACTGACCGGCGTGGACGAGATCGAGCTGACGGTGGTGACCGACCACGACGCGGTGGTCCCTGCGCGGCGCGACGGCGACCGCCTGCTGGTGGCGGCCGAGCACCTGGCGACGGCCACCGGCTGGGAGCGCAAGCCCGAGGGCTTCTGTCGCAGCGACGAGTGCGTTCCCGTCCGTGGTGACGTCGAACCGCTGGTCGACCTGGCCGAGATGGCCGCGGCGATCCGCCGGCCGTACGCGGCCGAGCCCGCCGCCGGGGTCGCGGTGCTGGGGCTCGCACCCGACGACGTGCGGACCGGCCTGGCCGGCGGCGAAGCGCCCGACTTCACGCTGCCGACGCTCGACGGCGACCATGTCTCGCTCCACGACTCGGACGGGCAGAAGCGGCTGCTGGTCACCTTCGCGTCCTGGTGCGGTTGCCGCTACGACCTGCCGTCCTGGCGGGCCGAGGAGGAGGCGCTGCGCGATCGCGGCTTCTCGGTCGTCGCCGTCGCGCTCGACGAGGATCCGGAGGCGGTCCGCCCGTTCGCCGACGCCGCGCCCGGGCTCACCGTGCTGCTCGACCGCGAGCACGAGGTGGCGGAGCGCTACGGCATGGTCAACGTGCCGACCGTCGTGTGGATCGACGAGGACGGCCGCATCGTGCGCTCGAACGACGCGCAGTTCAGTGACGATCAGTTCGTCGAGTTCCACGGCAAGGCGTCGGGGCCGCACCTCGAGGCGCTGCGCCGGTGGGTGCTCGACGACGAGGGCCCGGACGCTGACGCGGATGCGGATGCGACCGAGGCGCTCACCCCGTCCGGTGACGTCGCGCTGGCGCGCGTCGAGCGACGGCTCGCCGTGCACCTGCAGCGCCTCGGGCTCGACGAGGCCGCCGAGCGCCACTTCGCCCGCGCGGTCGAGCTCGCGCCGCTCGACTTCCCGGTGCGCCGGGGCTCCATGCCGCTCCGCGGGCAGGACCCGTTCGGCGACGAGTTCTTCGAGCTCTACGCCGAGTGGGAGGCCATCGGCCGCCCGTACTACGACCGATGAGCTACTGACCCGGGCAGTTCGACGCGTCGGGGGTCAACGCGAAGCGGTCGGTCAGCCAGTCGACGGCGAGACCCTCGGTGCGGGTGGCGACCGACGCGTGGCCGCCGCCGGGATCGATGTGCATCGTGACGGGTTGCGCCGTGGAGCACATCTCGTCGAACAGCTGCTCGGTGTCGCTCGGCGGGACGATGGCGTCGTCGTCGCCCTGCAGGAGCAGGACCGCGACGTTGCTGCGGATCGGCCCGGCGTCGTTCTTCGACAGCGCTGCGCCCCAGTCGGACAGGGTGGTCGGGTCGACCTTGCGGATGTCGCTCAGCTGACGGTTGCCGAGGTCGTCGTTCAGGTCGGCGAGGCACTTCGACTCGACGTCGTGGAGGTGGTCCATGCCGTCCTCGGTGAGGACCTCACGAGCGGGGAGCTTGTACGCCGCCGCGTACCCCGCCACGGTCATCAGCGTGAGGCTCGGGCCGACGAAGTTCGCCCGGGACACGAACAGCGACGCGCTCGACACCGGCGCGACTGCCACGGCACCGACCATGCGCAGCTCGGGCGCGTAGCGGGCCGCAACCTTCCGAGCGAAGAGCGCGGCGTGACCGCCCTGGGAGTGACCCCACGCGGCGAACACCGTGCCGGCCGAGAAGGCGGGGATGTGGCGGGCGGCCCGTACGATGTCGACCATCGAGCGACCTTCGCTCTCGCCGACCAGGTACTCGGGTACGCCGGGGGTGCCGAGGCCCTCGAAGTCGCTCGTGGCGACGATCCAGCCGGCGGCCAGGAAGCGGTTGATGAGACCGCTGCTCGTCGAGGGATCGCGTGAGGGCGCGCACTCGTCGGCGCTGCCCACGGTCGGGTGGCCGATGGTGACCACCGGCCGGCCGCCGATGGGCGCCGGGCCCGGCGGGACCGCGAGCGAGCCGGTCACCGCGATGTCGCGGTCGTCGATC
>JAFBAD010000316.1 GCA_019247975.1 Acidimicrobiia bacterium | reverse complement strand
GGAACGAAGGACGGCACATCGCCGCTGCGGCGTCAGAACTCGTTCGGGTTCGCCTCCAAGCCGGGGAGTCCGCTCTCGGCGTCCGGCCCGGCCGGCCGACCTGCACCTCGGTAGAACATCTCCGAGCGGGTCGGCCGTTCGGTCGGCCGAGGGTCGCTCTCGGGAGGCGTTTCCTGGACGGCCCAGGTCACGAACGTCGCGATCGTCGCAACGACTCCGAGACCGGCGGTCGTCAGGTCTGCGACGTGCGCCGAGGCGATCAGCTGCCCTGCCATCATCTGAGGGCGGCCGCTGCCAGCCGGGCGGTGTGCGTCTCGATGAGCCGGTCGCAGAGCTGCCGAAGCTTGACGTTCTCGCGTTGTGACGCGCGCGAGAGGATGCGGAAGGCGGCGGACTCGTCCAGGTCCGATTGGCCCATCAGCAGTCCCTTGGCCATCCCGATCCGGTCTCGACCAGCGAGCGCCCGACGAAGGTGCGCGTTCTCGAGGAGCAGCACCTCGTCGGAGTCGAGCCGCGCCGTGAAGGGCTGCGCGAGGATCTGCTCGACCCGCGTAGCGATCGCGACGCCCTCGAGGCACTCGTGGACGCCGGGCCTCCGGTAGTGGGCCCAGACCACAGCGTCCACGACGCCCGCTGCGCGGATCGGGAAGGCCACGAACGCGAACGACCCTGTGTCGAGCAGGCCAGCCTGCAGTTCGGTCCCGTCGATCAATGGCGAGAAACGGGCATCTCGAACGACCACGGGCGCCCCGCGGGCGAGCTCTCTTCCATATGTGGTCGAGCGGTAGGGGATCACGCCGCACCGATCGACGAAGGAGACGTCGAAGCCGGGCGCGGCCACGAGGAGCAGCCTGTCGTTCACGGCGTCGACGATCCGTGCGGTGGCCATGTCCGCGCCGCTCGCGATGAGCGAGCCGGCGGCCAGGTCCACCAGCTGGGCACGCGTAGCTGCGACGAGGAGGTCGTCGGTGGCGTTCGTGCCCTGCGACTACCCGCTCCTGCCCGAAGCAGACGGCGCCGCACCGCTTCTACGCGTTCGCGTGATGGGACCGCAACGCGCGATCGAGATCGTCCGTTCCGCCGAGCGAGGCGCGGCCCACCACACCCGCGAGGCGATGCCCGGCAAGTAGCTGCTACCGGGCGAGGAACCGCTTCGCGAAGTGGTCCGGCGAGACGGGCGGCGACCACAGGTAGCCCTGCATGAGGTCGCAGCCGTTGGCCCGCAGCGTCTCGAACTGCTCGGCGGTCTCGACCCCTTCGGCGATCGCCTCGAGGCCGAGCGTGTGCGCGAGGTCGATCGTGGAGCGGATGATCGCCGCGTCCTCGGCGTGCTCGGTCAACCCGGCGACGAAGTACCGGTCGAGCTTCAGAACCTGCACCGGGAAGTTGCGGAGGTAGAGGAGCGATGAGTACCCGGTCCCGAAGTCGTCGACCGCCAGGCGCACGCCGAGGGCTCGCAGCTCGGTCAACAGGTGGCCGGCCCGGGTCGCGTCCTGCACCAGAGTGGACTCGGTCAGCTCGAGGGTGAGCGCATCACCGGGAAGGCCGCTGGCGAGCAGCTCATCTCTGACCATCGTTTGCAGGCCGGGTTCCAGCAGTTGCCGGGTCGAGAGGTTCACCGCGACGGACAGGGCCGGCGAGGTCCGTCGCCACTCGGCCAGCTGTCGGCACGCCTCTCCGACCGCCCACGCTCCGATGGGCACGATCAGGCCGGTGTCCTCGGCCAGATCGATGAGGTCCTCCGGGCCCAGGAGGCCACGTTCGGGGTGGTGCCAGCGGAGCAGCGCCTCCGCCGATGCGAGTGCCCCGTCGCGCGACATCACCGGCTGGTAGTGCAGCCGGAGCTGGCCGCCATCGATGGCCCGACGCAGCTCGACTTCGAGCGAGAGGCGCGACATCGCCCGGCCGAGCATGTCCCGGTCGAACAGCTCGACCCGGTTGCGGCCCCGCTGCTTCGCTCGGCGCATCGCGAGGTCCGCATCGCGGAAGAGGTCTTCGGGCGCCGTCAGATCGTGATCGGTCAGGGCCACGCCGATGCAGACGCTCGGTCGAAGCTCTCGCTCGTCGAGGACCAGCGGTTCCTCTACCGCGGCGCGGATCGACTCGGCCAGGCCGACGACCTGGTGGACGCCGCCCCGGCACTCGGTCAGCACGACGAACTCGTCGCCGGCGAACCTCGCCACGGTGGCGTCGTCGGGGCTGGCCGCTCGCACCCGCTCGCCGATCGCGGCGAGCAACCGGTCACCGGCGGCGTGGCCGAGGCTGTCGTTGACCACCATGAGCCGGTCGACATCGATGAAGAGCACGGCCGTCCATCCGCTCCCCTCCGTTCGTCGGAGCGCCTGGCGGAGCCGGTCCTGCAGCAGCGTCCGGTTGGGGAGCCCGGTGAGCTCGTCGGTGAGGGCTTGGCGGAGCAGGGCCGCTTCGGCCGCCTTGCGATCGGTGATGTCGCGGACGAAACCGTTGAACTGGAGACGTCCGTTGCGCTGCACACTCACGACGGAGACCTCGACCGGCAGCCGTGAACCGTCGCACCGTTGCGCCGTCAGCTCAGCCGGGCTGGCGCCGAATCGGCCCGCGTCGCCGGCCGCGACCGCGCCAGCGAAGCCGATCTGGTGGAGGTGGCGGAGCTCTGCCGGGACGATGAGGTCGGCGACGTTGCGCCCGCAGGCCTCGGCCGCAGTCCAGCCGAAGATGCGCTCTGCGCTCGCGTTCCAGTCCACGACGCAACCATCGGCGTCCGTCCCGATGAACGCGTCGGTCGTGGCCTCGATCGTGCGCCTGAAGACCAGCTCGTCCTCGAGGCGCCGTTCGGCCATCGCTCGTTCTGCGGTGACGTCGAGCGCCGTGCCGACGACACGCGCGACGTCGCCGCCTCGATCGCGCACCAGACGACCACGGCCCTGCATCGTGCGTAGGCCTCGTAACGGCGAGAGGAACCGGTACTCGAGCGCGAAGGTGTCGGTCTCGGAGGCCAGCACCTCGCTGAAGAGATGGGCGTCGTCAGGGTGCACCAGCGCGAGGAAGTCGCTCATCGTGTGGCCGAAGGTGCCGGCCGGCAGGCCGTGCACCGCCTCGTAGTTGCCGGACACGGTGACCACGTCGGTCACCATGTCGTGCTCCCAGGTCGCCATCTGCGCCGCGTCGAGCGCCATGCGCAGGCGCTCCTCATTCTCCGCCAGCCGCTTCGACGATCGTCGGAGCTCGGTCTCATCTTTGACGATGCCGATCGCGTAGAGCGGTTCTCCGGCGTTGTCTCGCACGAGGGAAGCGGTGAGGCGAGCGTCCAAGACCTCGCCGTCCTGCCGCACCAGCCGGAGCTCCGCCTGGTACCCGTCGCAGGTACCGGCGAACAGCGTGGCTGCGTGACCGAGGGCATCGGCGACATCGAACGGGTGGACCACCTCGGAGATCGAGCGACCGACCATCTCGATCGGCTCGTGTCCGAGCGTGCGCGCGAGCGCGGTGTTCACCTCGATGAAGCAGCCGTCGATCCCGACGATCCCTGTGCCGACGGGACTCTCGTCGAACAGCCGCCGCAACCGCTCCTCGCTGGCCCTCAGCGACTCCTCTGCGGCGCGCCGATCGGTCGTGTCTCGGAGGTTCATGACGATGCCCCGAGCGATGCCGGTCTCCCGGAGCTCGCTGATCGCCTCCTCGACCCACCGCCACCTCCCGTCGCCGTCCCGCACTCGCCACTCCACTGTGACGGTCCCGTCGGCCGCGAGGCCTCGGTCGACCACGTCCATCCGCGCGGCACGGTCGTCCGGGTGGACGAGGTCCCGCACGTTGCGACCGAACAGGTCGGCGGGCTCGTAGCCGAAGCGGGCGATCGCCGGGCTGGCGTAGCGGATCGTGCCGTCCGGATCGGCGATGATCGCTGCGTCGGACGACCGCTGGACCATCGCCCGGAACAGCGCGGGCCCCCAGACGAGCGGCGGCCCACGACGGTCGGTGCCGATTGCCATCCACCCCCATCGGTCCGCCGCTCCCCCCGAGAAATCGCAACCTGGGAATGGACTGTCCGCCGATGACGATCAATCGAATTAATCGTGAGCCGGTATGGTTCTCAGCTCTTCATTCACTGATCGAGATGAATCATCGTGGACCTGCGCCAGCTCGAGTTCTTCGTCGCCGTTGCCGAGGAAGGGCAGTTCACCCGGGCCGCCGCCCGCTGCCACATCGCCCAGTCCGCGCTGTCGACCGCCATTCGAGGTCTCGAGCGGGATCTCGGCACGCCCCTCTTCGCCCGCACCACCCGCAACGTCCAGCTCACGGCGAGCGGCCGAGTCCTCCTGCAAGAAGCGCGCCGCACGCTGGCGGCAGCCGCCCAGGCTCGGGCCGCCGTCGCCGAGGTGGCCGGCGGCGTGCGCGGGCACCTGTCGATCGGAACCATCCCGACCCCCGGCGTGCTCGACCATGCCGCGCTCCTCGCCCGTTACACCGCCGACCACCCAGGCATCGAGATCCGCCTGGTGCGCAACACCTCGATGGCGCTGCTGGACGAGCTCGCCGCAGGCACGCTCGACCTGGCCGTGGTGTCGTTGCCGGCGAGGCTGCCGCTGGGCGCCGAGGCGGTCGAGCTCCTGAGCGAGCCCGTCACCTTCGTGTGCCGCGACGATCACCGCCTCGCTGACCGAAAGCGGGTCTCGTTGCACGAGATCGCCGCCGAGACCTTCGTCGGGGCGCCGCGCGGATCCGTCGCGTTCGACGTGCTCGACCGCCTGTTCTCTGCGACCGGCGTCGATCGCCACGTTCCCTACGAGGTGAACGACGTCCTCGTCATGATGGACTTCGTCGAGCAGGGACTGGCCGTGGCCCTCGCACAACCCAGCCTGGCGCTCAGCCGACCGACGCTACGGAGCATCCCGCTCCTGGACAGGTCGCTGCGGTGGTCGCTCGGGATCGTCACGCCGGCCGTTCCGGCGCCGTCGGTGGCGGCGGCCGCGTTCATCGAGCTGCTGCGCTCGAGCGCGTCCGCGCCCGCATGACCTGACCATTCTCATCGCGTGCGGTCCCGGTCTTGCGCGAGGCGTTCGCGCCGGTCCTCCTCGCGCTTGGAGTAGGCAGCTGCGCGGATCGACTCGTCGGTCTCCAGGCCGGACCCGAGGCCACCGCCGACAGTTGCTGCAGAGGCCACGAACCAGGCCAACACAAAGAGATCCCGGTGCCCGAGGCGAGTGTGGAGGTAGGTGCCCATCACGTGCGGGTCGAGGACGAAGAGTGCCCACACCAGGTTCACCACGTAGAGGGCGGCGTAGCAGATGATCACGCCGGCCAACAGGGTCACCAGCGTCGAGGCGTTGTAGAGACGAGACCTCTCTCGAGACTGGGGAGAGTCGTCCTCGGGGCGATCCCAGAGCTCGCCGTCGATCACCAGCCAGGCGACGACGAGGGCGACCGAGGCGACGGTTCCGATCACCAGGCGCCACCACGAGAGCGACGTCGACATCAACCAGGCGGTGGAGTTGATCGTGGCCACGGCACCGGTCGCCAGGGCGGCCACGAGAGCAGATTTCAGCCCGGGCACCAACCGCCACGGACGGTTCGCGAGCACCATGCCCACGAGGAGACGCCAGCGGCCACGCCGGCGCGGAAGGGCGACGCGATGCGGATCCCTCGTGTCCGGGTCGGCCATGCCGCTGATCAACGATCGCAACGCTCGACGAGAGCGGGCGTGCATACGAAGCCCGCCCCAAGGCGGGCAGCGACAGCACCGCGGTACGCCGTTCTCCGTCAGTCTCGACCAGCAGGTGCCGGCCGTGCTGGTCGTGGAGCGGGAGCTCGGTCAGGCCGACGACGACATCCCAGCTCTGTTGCCGAGCATGCTCCTGCAGCCGGCCCACCGCGGTCTCGACGTCCTCGGAGCCGGTGGTGAACGGCTCGCTCACAACGGTGATGTCCCACCGGTCGCCGCCATCGAGCGGGCTCAGGTCGGTCATGCCTCGTGCGATCTCGGTCGGCGCGGCTGGATCAGCCACGAGCCCGACGTGAATGGACTCCATTGCTGTTCGGTACCCGCTCTCGGCCGCGGATCACTCGTCACGGCCCGGAACTCCGCTCAGTGGCCCAATCGGCGCGGCGTGCGATAGCTCAGGGGGCTCCCAGCGCCTCGAACTGAGCGGCCCCTGCTCGCGATCGTGTCAAGCCCCGGGACCTGGCTGACACTTCGGCTCCGGGACCTACCTGACACTCCGAACCCTTCACGCGGGTCGGTCGCGGCGGGGTCGACCTTTGGGGGTCGAGAACGCGCCGAGTTCTTTGGCGCGGTCGTGGCGGATCGGGTGG
>JAFBAD010000204.1 GCA_019247975.1 Acidimicrobiia bacterium | reverse complement strand
GACGGAGTGGAGGTCGTCGTCGGGCGGACCGAGTCCTCCGAAGAGGCCGCGGACCCCGGCAGGGGTGGGGCGAAGGTCACCGTGCAGGGCCGGGACGGCCATCTCGTCCGTGGAGCTGGGGCCGACGACTGGATCGTGTCGTGGCAGCTCGACGGCGGCGAGAACGACTGCGCTTGCTACCAGTTCGGCGTGGTCGCAGCCCACGGGCTCAGCCGCCACGCGCTGCTGGCGCTCGCTGAGTCGGCTCGACCTCGCGCCCCGCACCCGACCATCACCGCTGCGGCGTTGCCCGCCGACCTGCGCTCACTCGGCACGCTGGGCGGGGTCGATCTGGACATGCCGGGTGGGCCACCTCGCGCCAAGGTCTCGATCGACGTCCACGGCGTCGGCTACATCATCGAGAACTACACCGGCGACCCGCGGCTGGCGCCGCACATGCAGTTCTGGGGAACGGTGCGCCACGACCGGTGGCGACGGGTGGCCACCGCCCACGGAGAGATGCTCCTCGTGAGTCTGCAGAAGCCCGACGACTCGGACATCTCGCTGGCGGACGTCGATCCGTCTGCAGTCGTTGCGTCGTTGGAGCCCACCAGCCGGGCCCACGCCGAGGCGGTAGGGCGCGAGGTGCTGCTGCGCCCACCCGACGACACGGACCGCTGCGAGCTGGGCGGGCCGCCGAGCACCTTCCTCTCCGGCACTGCGGGCGACGCACGGTGGATCGTCGGACTGCAGGTGCGCGGTCGCGGCGAGTCCAACTGCGTGGACATCATCGAGCCGGGTTGGAACGGCCGCGGTGGCGGTGGCGGCGGTGGACCGCTCGCGCCACCTGCGAAGCCAGACCAGATCGCGATGACCGGCAACAGCCTGCAGGGAGACGGACACGGACGCTGGCACCAGGTCGTCATCGGCGACGCGCCCGCAGCCGCCGTGCGGGTCTCGGTCGTCACGACCTACGGCACCACCGATGCGACCCTTGCCCACACCGGGCCGAGCTCGGGTCGGCGGTGGTTCGCCACGGTCCTCGCCGCGAAGGCATTGGCGCAGAGTCTGCCTCCGGCAGCCGTCGCCTACGACGCCGACGGGCACGAGATCGCCCGCTCGCCGTAGGCGGCATCCGGCACTGGACGATCACCCGTACTGCGGGGCGACGGCCGTGGAGCGGTGGTCGATGGTGGTCCCAGTCTCGTCGGTCGACCAGTAGGTCAGCAGGATGTACCGCTGCTCGGTCGGCACGGTGATCGACAGGTGGAGGGCCGTGCCGTCATCTGCGACGACGGTGAGCCGGTGAGCTCCGTCGGCAAGAGCGAGCGGCACCTGCTTCACGTTGACGCTGCTCATCGTCGCGAACGCGTCGTCCAGCGCAACCGCACCGTTCACCGCCACGCGCAGCCCGACTCGCCGGCTGGGCTCGGCCTCGGCGCTCACGAAGAGGACGACCGAGGCCTGCTCCGCGGGAACGGTCGCCATCGTGGACACGGTCGAACGATCGGGTTCCAACCGCGGACCGGTGCGCTCAGCGCCGCACGCGACGCAGACCAGCAGCAGGGCGAGACACAGACGCAGCCGCACACGCAGTCTGACGACGGGCGGGGTCCGCTGGTTCCGACGCCTGCCGGCACACCGTCAGGGCGTGACCGAGACGTGCGTGGTTCCGCTCGCGACGATCGCGTCGTCATTCGTCCGGTGCACGTCGATCCGCACCGTGGCCTCGCCCGGAGCGATGCCCTCCACCGTCACCGGTTCGCACACGCCACCGGCGACGCCCAGAGTGCAGGTTCGGGTCCGTGCTCGGACGATCGCCGGGTCGGCCGGGGTGGCCTCGAACCGGAACCCGGCCATGTCATCCACCGGATCGCACCGGCGGTCGCGGAGCCGGAACGCCAGCGTGGCCTGCTGGTTGTTCATCACGGCGGGGCTGCCGCCATCATCGATCGTCGTCGGCTCGGTCTGCACGTTCACGCTCGGCTCGATGACCTCGAGCACGTAGGGGTGGGTCGGCGCGGCGCACTCCGCCGGCGCCACGAACGCCTCGAGGTGCAGCCCCGCGATGTGCATCGTGGCTGGTCCATCCTCGTCGTCCACCGTGTCGGCGTCGCTCGGCAGGTCGAGGTCACCGTCGAAGGCGCGGCCGAGACGGGAGCGGAAGAAGTCACCGTCGAAGGTCACCCACTCGGGGTCCGACCTCGAACCGTTGCGGATCCGGATCTCGTTGGACCACCAGTCGGTGCCGTCTGACTGGAAGTAGATGTACAGCCGCATCTCGATGCCGTCCTCGTCCCACTCCCGTTCGAACGTCATGGAGTGGTCGACCCGGCCCGGGTCGTTGTGGACGACGGTTCCCGGCGCGTGCCCGTCGAAGGTCCGACCCGCCGCTTCGATCCGGAAGTCGTTCGCGGTGAACGTGGACAGCGGCGTGGACCAGTCGACGGCGTTGCCGGCCGGCGGCGCGGTCGTCGTCGAATCCGTGTGGAGCTGGACGCCGTCGTCGTGGCTGCGCGTCACGACCACGACCGTCGTTGCGACGACCGCGATCACTGCGGCGGCCGCGAGCAGCTGGACCCGGCGCCCGTGCCGCCTCGCGCGCTGCTGCACCCTCGCCCACAGGTCCGGGGCGGGCTCGTAACGAGCGGCCGCATCCCGCAGGAGGGTGGCCAGGCGAGCGTCGTCGGCATCGTTCATGTCGGGTCCTCTCGGAGGAGATCTGCGAGCGCGGCGACGCCTCGAGCGTTCGCGGACTTCACGGTTCCCACCGGCACGCCGAGCAGCGCTGCGGTCTGCGCCTCACTCAGGTCTTCGAAGTGGCGCAGCACGATCACCTCGCGCTGGCGACCGGGTAGCTGCATCAGCGCTCGACCGACCCGGTCCCGCTCGGCCACGGGTCCTTCCGCTGACGCCGACGAGGACGCGGGCCGGTCGATGCGGGCGCCGATCGTCGCTCGTCGGAGGCTGCGCCGGCCGGCCGAGGCCACCCGGTTGACGACGCACCTGCGCAGATAGGCCCGTGGGTCGTCCATGGCGACACGGGGCTTGCGCAGCAACGCCGCGAACACGTCAGCGACGAGGTCTTGGGCCTGATCGCCGTCGCCCGTGAGGAGGCCCGCGAGCCGGACCAGGTGGCGATGGTGGTCCTCGAACAGACGCTCGACGTCCTCAGCGGTCAGCCGGCGCCCGAGGCCCACCTCGGTGCCGGCCGCAGCCCCACCAACGCTCATACCCTGAAGACGCCACGGGCGTCGCTCCAGGTTCCAGCCAGTGCGACCCGCTGGCAAGGATCAGGTGGCGAAGGCCAGGTACTCGTGCACCGACCGCACCGCCGCGGATCCTTCGCCGACCGCGGTGGCGACGCGTTTGGTGGAACCGGACCGGACGTCGCCGACCGCGAACAGGCCCGGGTGGCTCGTCTCGTACGGCAACGGCGCGCGGGCGAGCACCTGCCACCGCTCGTCGAGGTCATCGTCGTCGAGCGCCCGGTCGGTCAGCACGAACCCGTGATCGTCGAGCGCCGCGCAACCCGAGAGCCACTGCGACGCCGGCTCGGCCCCGATGAACGAGAAGAGCGCGCCGCACGGGATCACCGTCGGGCCGTTCGGATCGACGATCGTGATCCGCTCGAGGAGCTCTCCCCCGTCGAGCTCGCGGACGTTCGCGTTCGTCCTGACCTCGATACCCGGGTGCTCGTCGATGCGATCGACGAGGTAGCGCGACATCGTCGCACCGAGCTCAGCCCGCCGGATGACGATCGTGACGTGGCTGCCGGACTCGGCCATGAAGAGCGCCGCCTGCCCGGCCGAGTTCCCGCCGCCGACCACCACCACAGGTGCGGGCGTGCACTGGCGCGCCTCGGTCTCGGTGGCCGCGTAGTACACGCTGGTGTCCTCGTACTGGTCGAGGCCCGCCGCGTCGAGCCGCCGGTAGCGAGCCCCGCTGGCGACGATCACTGCGCGGCCGGCCACCTCGGTGCCGTCGGACAGCCGGACGATCAGGTGGCCGTCGTGCTCGCGCAGACCAGTCGCCGCGCACGGGCTGGTGAGCGCAGCCCCGAACTTCTCCGCTTGGACCAACGCCCGTTGCGTGAGGTCGCCGCCGGAGATGCCGGTCGGGAAGCCGAGGTAGTTCTCGATCCGTGAGCTGCTCCCGGCCTGGCCGCCCACCGCCACCGCCTCCACGCCGAGGGTCGTGAGGCCTTCGGACGCGCCGTACACCGCAGCCGCCAGTCCCGCGGGACCGCCGCCGACGACCACGAGGTCGAAGCACCGGCCGGGCAGGTTGGCCACGGTGATGCCGAGGAACTCGGCGAGCTCGCCCACGGTCGGGCGGCGGAGGAGCGATCCGGTCGCGATGACCACCGGGAGGTCGTCGGGCTCCACGGAGAACTCGCACAGCAGGCGCTCGACCTCCGCGTCACGATCCGGATCGAGCCAGGCGTGCGGGATGCGGGTGCGGGACAGGAACTCGCGGATGCGACTCGTCTCGGGCGAGAACCGGGAACCGATGATGCGGATGGCGGAGCGGGCGCCGGTCATCAGCTCGGTCCGGCGCGCGATGAAGGCGGCGAGGATCACGTCGCTGAGGCCGGGTTGGGTGGCGATGATGTGCCGCAGCTGGTCGGCCGGCAGCACGAGCACCTCGCCGGCCTGTGCGACCCGGGCCGTGACGAACACCCGCATCCCGGTCAGCAGGTTCAGCTCGCCGAGGAAGCGGCCCGGACCGTGACGGG
>JAFBAD010000239.1 GCA_019247975.1 Acidimicrobiia bacterium | reverse complement strand
CTCTTCTTCGAGTCCCGATCGATCACCGATGCGGGCTGGTCGCGCTTCGACCGGGGTGCGGGGGAGGACGACAGTTGAGGACCACTGCGAAGGTCGACTACGCGGTCCGCGCTGCGATCGAGCTGGCCCGTGCGCAACCCACCGACGCGAGCAGCGGACCGCCGGTGAAGGGCCACGACGTGGCCGACGCGCAGGAGATCCCGGTCAAGTTCCTCGAGAGCATCCTGGCCGAGCTCAAGCGGGCCGGGATCGTCCGCTCCCAGCGCGGCTCGGAGGGCGGCTACTGGCTGGCCCGACCGGCCGACGAGGTCTCGGTCGCCGACATCATTCGCGCCGTCGAGGGCCCGCTCGCCGATGTGCGCGGGGTGCGTCCCGAATCACTCGACTACGGCGACGGCCTCGAGACGCTGCAGCGGATGTGGGTCGCGCTGCGGGCCAACCTGCGGGCCGTCCTCGAGCAGGTCACCCTCGCCGATCTCCGCGACGGCCGGCTCCCGAGCGACGTCGAGGCGCTGGCCGACGACCCTGCATCCTGGGCGGTGCACTAGCCCGAGCGCGGCTACCCGTTCGCGATCCGCAGGACCGGCCCACGGGCGTCCGCCTTGGCCGCGTACATCGCCTCGTCCGCGCAGCGGATCAGGTGATCGGGGCTGCACCCGGCGTCGCACGCCCACGCGATGCCCACGCTGGCCCGGAGGTCGACGGGACCGCGCTGGGTCGCGACCGGTCCGTTCACGGTGGACGCGAGCCGCTCGCCGATCTCGGCGGCCATCGCCTCGGAACCGACGTCGGGGCACACCACGAGGAACTCGTCGCCACCGACCCGGCCGATGTGGTCGCACGCCCGCACCGCGGCCCGCAGCCGCTCCCCTGCCTTCACCAGCACCTGGTCGCCCGAGCCGTGGCCGTGTTGGTCGTTGACGGCCTTGAAGCGATCGAGGTCGACGAACGCCACGGCGACGCCGGACCCCCCGCCCGCCCCGCCGAGCAGCTGGGTGAGCAGCGCCTCGATCGCCGGCCGGTTCAGGCAGCCGGTCAGGTCATCGGTCGCGGCGCGCATCTCGAGGGTGTGGCGCAGCACGACGCTGTCGGTCACGTCCTGCACGCAGCCGATGGCGCCGTTGACCGCGCCGGTCGCGTCGGTCAGGGCCCGCAGGCTGAAGCGGCAGAACTGCGCGTCGGGCGGGCGGTCGGTCAGCTCACTGGCGACCAGCCGCACCTCGATGTCGTCCACGGGCTCGCCGCGGAGGACCGCGAAGATCGCGTCACCCACCACGAGGTGGTGCTCCTCGGCCACGAAGCTGGTCAGCTCCTCGGTGGTCGACACGGTCGCGCCACCGAGGATCTGCGCGAGCCGGTCGTTCGTGAGCAGCAGCTGCAGGTGCTCGTCGACCTGGAACACACCGACCGGGAGCGCCTCCGCGAGCCGGCTGATCAGCTCTTCGCGGCGGCGCAGCTCCTCCTCGACGCTGACCGTCTCGACCGACGCGGCGCGCATGGTCGTCTCGACGCGCGGCCGCGCCGGGTCGTCGAGGTGGTTCACGTTCTCGGTGCTGATCCAGGACCAGCCACCCGTGCTCGTGCGGTAGCGGCCGACCCACTCGCCCACCGCGCCGGGCGCGGCGAGCATCGTCATCCAGGCCTGGACCGCGCCGGCCTGGTCGTCGGGGTGGATCCACTCGGTCGACGGCGTGCCGACGAGATCAGCGGGTTGGTGGCCCAGCAGCTCGGCGATCTCGTCGCTGACCGCGGTGATGATGCCGCCCTCGCTGCGCACGAGGCGGACGACGGGCTCGTCGCGCTCCACCTCCTTCCATCGTCATGACGTCGAGTGCCATGAGCCGTCCGGGACAGATTCGGGCGAACGTCGAACGGCTCAGCGCTCGCCTCGGCGGCGGCGCAGGATGACGTGCGCCTTCGCCGCGCCCCACACGATGCCGACCTCGACGAGGTCGGGGTCGAGATCGGCCAGCGAGCCGGGGGTGAGGTCGTAGGGATCGTCGGGGAAGGCCTCGGTCGCGACCGGGTCGCGCACCACGGGCGGGACGCCGGCCCTCGCCAGCACCCCGGTCGGGTGGCGGACCGCACCCCGCACGAGGGCGAGGGGCGTGGTGCGCTGCGCGTCGACGTCGAGCCCGAGGAGCTCGCGCACCGCGGCACCGACGGCGCGCCGGGCCTCCTCGGCCGCGGCGGTCGCCTCCCGGGTGAGGTCGAGGGCGCCCGCCCGGCGTTCGACCGACGCGATGACCCAGGGACCGACGGCCGCCTCGATGCCGTCGGCCAGGGTCGACGCGTACTCGGCCAGCGCGGCCTCGTCCTCCGCGCTCGATGCGTCCACACGGGCCATGATCACGGGTAGCGGCGGCCCCGCGTGGGGAAGATAGGATCGTAGCGGTCAGATCACTCTGTGTGAGCCGGCCGAACGACGGCGAGCCGGGGGTCAGCAGTGCACCAGCAACATCGGCGGAAGGGGGCCTTCGGCTTCCTCACCACCGCGCTCGCGCTCGTGGCGCTCATCGGCACGTCCGCGGCGGCGGGCGCGCAGGCTGCCCCGCCCCGAACGGGTCCCCGGATCGTCGGCGGCACCGAGGCGAAGAGCGGGGCGTGGCCGGCCCAGGCCGGGCTGCTGTTCCACGAGCTCCCCGACAACTTCGACGCGCAGTACTGCGGCGGGACGGTCATCTCGGCCACGTGGGTCCTCACCGCCGGGCACTGCATGTTCGACAACAGCGCATCCTTCCCGCTGACGGCGAGCGACATCGACGTGCTGACCGGCACGCAGGATCTGGGGCACGGAGGCACCCGCACCCGGGCTGCGCAGCTGGTCCTGGCGCCGGGGTTCAACTGGAACACGCCCCACTACGAGACGCCCGACCACGACGCCGCGCTCGTGCGCCTCAGCACCCCGACCAGCGCGAAGGCGATGCCCTACGCAGCGGCGAGCGACACCGTCCCGGCTGGGGCCGACCTCGTCACCACCGGATGGGGCCAGGTCGACAACGGCGACCCGCCCACGTACGCCACCAAGCTGCGCCAGGTCCACGTCCCCGCGGTGGACGACGACGTCTGCCAGGGCGTGTACGGGGGCGAGCTCATCGCCTCGGTGATGCTCTGCGCCGGCAACATGGCCGACGGCGGGGTCGACGCGTGCAACGGCGACAGCGGCGGTCCGCTCGCCCGCAAGGTCGACGGCGTGTGGGAAGCGGTCGGCATCGTCAGCTGGGGCCCGACCGAGTGCGGTGCGGCCGGCCAACCCGGCGTGTACACGCGGGTCTCGGCGTTCTCGAGCTGGATCGCGGACCAGACCCGCCTCGGCCCGCACCGCACCGTGGCCGAGGCGACGGTCCGGTTGTTCGCCGACTTCTACGGACGCTTCCCGACCGACGACGAGTTCGACTCGTGGGACGCGGTGCTGACAGACCAGCCCGCGTGGGTCGCCGCGACCTACCTCGTCGCGGGCTCGCAGTGGCAGCGGACCGCCGGTGACGTGAGCCGTCTGTACGAGGCGTACTTCGCCCGCACCGGCGACACGTCGGGGATGCGCTACTGGATCGGCAAGCTGCAGCACGGCGGATCGTTGGGTTCGGTGTCGGCCTCGTTCGCGTCGTCGAGCGAGTTCACGTCGACCTACGGCACCCTCACCCCGACGGACTTCGTCGAGCTCGTCTACCAGAACACCCTCGGCCGCCCCGCCGACGCCAGCGGCCTCGCCTACTGGAGCGGCCAGGTCTCGTCCGGACACCTGAGCCGGGCCAGCCTGATGACGCGGTTCTCGCAGTCCTCGGAGTTCCACCGCCGCACGGACGCGGTCGTGAACACGACGATCACCTACCTCGCCCTCGTGCGCCGGGCCGCCGACGCCACCGAGCTCACCCGCTGGGCGGGTC
Organism: Acidimicrobiia bacterium; assembly: GCA_019247975.1. GTDB lineage: Bacteria > Actinomycetota > Acidimicrobiia > Acidimicrobiales > Iamiaceae > JAFBAD01. The sequence continues at coordinate 2,950 of JAFBAD010000239.1, read as the reverse complement.
TCCCGAACGGGCAGCTCAACCACTACCTGATCGACTCCTACGCCTACGCGTCGAGGTACGACCGGGGGTCCTGACCCTCAGAACTGCAGGCACCCCGCCGATCGGTAGGGAGTGACCGACATCGAGGAGGACGAGGGCTACCTCCCTCGCCTGCTCCTCATGCACCCGGAGCTGGACCCGGGCGGTGACGACGTCCCGCTCGCGCCCGAACCTGCCCACGCGGACGCGTCGATGGCGGCCGTCCCGACGGCGGCCGTACACGCGGGTCACTCCGGACCTGTCATCGCCTATGACGGCGACGGCTGGATCTCGGTGCTGCCCGACGAACCGGCGGAGGCTCCGCCGACCGTCGCTCCTCCGGTGCTCGAGCCCGTTGCCGCGCCGGCTCCGGCCGTCCCACCGCCCCCCGCCGCGCCGCCCATCGTCGCCGTCGCCAAGTCGCCGAGCTGGTGGCGGCGCAACGTCGCCTACCTCACCGTGCTGGTGATCATCGCCGTGGTCATCGGCGGCATGGCGCTCGCGCCCGGCGGCGATCGGCCGGTGCTCCTCTCCGGCGCGCCCACGACGACGGCACCGAAGCCGGTCGACCCGCTCTCACAGGGGTGGCGGCTGGAGAACATCGGCCTGCAGTTCAACGAGGTCGAGCGGGGTTACGTGCAGGTGTTCGACGGCGCCATCGATCCGGCCGGCACCAACGGCTGCACGCAGCCGGCGCGCGCCGACGGCGTGATCGCATCGTCGAAGACCGCGTACGCGTACCGACCCGACAACCTCAACGGGTTCGCCGCGGGGCACGTCGCGTCGATGGTGACGGTCTTCAAGGACGAGGCTTCGGCCAAGCGCCGGGCCGAGGTCGAGCAGTCGCCCGACTACGTGCAGCACTGCCTGGCGCAGTGGGACAAGGCCACGTGGTTCGGCGACACGACGATCCGCCCGACCGCGCAGCAGATGGTGGCCATCCCCGCCGCGCTGAAGGGCCGCACGGTCGTCGGTGGTCGCTACACCGCGACGTACCGCTCGTCCAAGGGCGACGTCGTCACGGCTTACACCGATCACATCATCGTGACGACCGGACGGGTGCGGGTGTGGCTCGAGCTGAGCTCGGTGCTCTACCCCTTCGACGCCGACCGTCGCGACGCGATCGTCCACGACATCCTGGAGCGGGTGGACAAGGCGATCGCCGCCGCCTGATCAGGCCGTCGCCCGCAACCGGTACGCACACCGCTGGTCGCCCTGCAGCAGGTGCTGCGTGCGCTGCACCTCCACGTCCGGACCGAGCACGTCGCGGAACAGCTCCAGCTCCGCCGAGCAGAGGTTCGTGCACGCGGTAGCGGCATCGCAGATCGGGCAGTGATGCTCGATGAGCACCAGGCCGTCGCCGTCGGGCGCGTCGACCACCTCGGCCAGGTAGCCCTCGCCGGTCCGGACGGCGGCGAGCGCGTCGGCCCGCTCGCGCAACGGCGCATCGGTCGGCGGCAGCGCGGCGCGGTACGCCGCGAGCTGGCGTCTGGTCCGCTCGGCCACGACCGCGTCGACGCCCTCGGGCCCGAGCGCGCTGCGCAGCGAACCGATGAGCTCCACCGTGAGGTCGGCGTGGCGGTCCGGGAACAGCTCCCGGGCGAGATCGGTGAGGGCCCAGGCCGAGGCGGGCCGCCCGCGCCCCTGCACCGGACGCGGCCGGGAGGCGACGAGGCCGTTCTCGGCCAGCGCGTCGAGGTGCTGGCGCACCGCTGCGCCGGTCAACCCGAGGCCCTCGGCCAGCTCGCTCGCCGTGGCGTCGTCCACCCGCTTGAGCCGATCGACGATCCGTCGCTTCGCCTCGGTGAGCGGCGCCGCCGCGGGGCTGATCGACGGGCGGGTGGTTGACACAGCCATCGATCCGCCACATTATCGCAAGCAATGGCTTTCGAAACAGTGGCGCGGCTGACCGAGCTCCCGGTCGGCTCCCTGCGGATGGCCAAGGTCGACGGCCGCCGCCTCTGCCTGGTCCGGACCACCGACGGCGTCTTCGCCCTCGACAACGCCTGCCCGCACGAGGGCTACGGCCTGACGCAGGGCGACCTCGACGGCGACGAGCTCACCTGCGAGTGGCACAACTGGCGCTTCCGGGTGACCGACGGGCGCTGCACCCTCGGCGAGGAGGACGTGGTCAGCCACCCGGTGGCGATCGAGGGCGACGAGGTGCGGGTCGAGCTGCGCCGGCCGGACCCGGTGCGGCTCCGCGTCGATCTGACCGCCAGCCTCCGTCGCGGAATCGACCGCTTCTACGTCGGTCAGATCAGCCGGGACGTGGTCCGCCTGCTGCGGGCCGACGAGGACCCGGCCCAGCTGATCTGGGAAGCAGTCGCGTGGGGCGCGCCGCGCGCCGAGTACGGCTTCGGCCACGCGCTCGCCTCGGCCACCGACTGCCTGGCGCTCGTCGATCGCCACGAAGGCGATCTGCGCGCGCTGCCGGTCGTGCAGGCCATCGCCGGGATCTCCGAGGTGGAGCGGCGCCGGCCGCTCCGGCCCGCGCCCGACCCCGTCGCGACGCTGCCGGCCCACGCCGGTGCGACGTTCCGCGCGCTCGTCGAGCAGGGGTGGGACGCAGCCGACGAGGCCGAGGCGCTCCTGCGGGGTGCGATCGAGGTGGGCCTCGGCCCCGACGAGCTGCGGCCGTGGCTGATCGCCGTCGTGGCCGACCACCACCTCGGCTACGGCCACGGCGCGATCTACGTGCAGAAGGCGTTCGAGATGCTCGACCGGCTCGGTTGGGACCGCGCGCCGACTGTGCTCCCCCACCTCGTCATCGCCCATCTCGCGATGACGCGTGAGGACCGCCTGCCGTACATGCGGAGCTTCGTCCGCGCGCTGGACGGCATCGACGTGGATGCGCTCGCCGATGCGGACGCCGATGCCGGGTGGGCCGACGACGGTCGCCTCCGGGCCGCGTTGCTGAGTGGTCGAGCCG
>JAFBAD010000104.1 GCA_019247975.1 Acidimicrobiia bacterium | reverse complement strand
CCGCGGCCTGCAGCCGGGCGACGTGGGTCTGCAGCGCGACGCTCACCTTGTCCCGGAAGCGGCGCTGCACCCGGTCGAACAGCACCCGCAGGTACCAGGTGCCGACCGACGACAGCGCGAGGCCGACCACCGCCACCCGCACCTTGGTCGAGTCGTGGCCCACCAGCCCGTCGGCCAGCAGCGCGATCCAGAGCGCGATCAGCGCGTCGGGGATCGCCGCGAACAGCGTCATCGCGAACGACGCGACGAGCAGCTTGGGCTCGGCCCGGTAGCCGATCCTCACCATCCGCCACAGCGAGGGGAGCGACGGCGGCAGGTCGTCAGGTGAGGGACTCAAGCTCCACCTCCTCCCCGTGCTCGTCGCGCTCGACCAAGCGCGACGCCTGCAGCTCGAACATCGTGCGGTAGCGGCCGCCCTCGGCCATCAGCTCGGTGTGGCTCCCGAGCTCGACCACCCGTCCGTGCTCCACCACGCAGATGCGGTCGGCCAGCCTGACGGTCGAGAAGCGGTGGGACACGAGGATCGTGGTCGTGTGCCGGGTTGCTGCGAGGACCCGCTCGAAGATCTCCGACTCGCCCCGCACGTCGAGCTGCGCGGTCGGCTCGTCGAGCAGCACCACCGATGCACCGAAGCGCACCTTGGCGAGCGCCCGGGCGAGCGCGACGCGCTGCCACTGGCCGCCGGAGAGGTCGATGCCGTTCTCGTAGGCCCGGGACAGGGTGACGTCGAGGCCGGCGAGGCTGTGCGCGCCGGCGTCCACCAGCGCGGCGGTGATCGCCTCGTCACGTTCCGCCGAGGGCTCGAAGCCGGGAGCGACGTTCGTGCGCAGCGAGCGTTCGAAGCGCACGAAGTCCTGGAAGACCGCCGCGACCTGCCGGCGCCAGGCGTCGAGGTCGAGCTCGCGCAGGTCGACGCCGTCGATCTCGATCGAGCCGGAGGCCGGGTCGTAGAGGCGGCAGAGCAGCTTGGCCAGCGTGGTCTTGCCCGCGCCGTTCTGCCCGACGATCGCCAGCGAGGAGCCGGCCGGGATGGTCAGGTCGAAGCCGTCGAGGATCACCCGGTCGGTGCCCGGATAGGTGAAGCCGACGTCACGGAAGCGGATCTCGGATTCGGGCAGGCCGGTCGCCGGCAGGTGACCACGGGGGAGGCTGCCGGCCGCGGTCATGGCGTCCTCGAGCCGGAGGACGGCGGCCACCGGCGCAGCGCTGCCGTCGAGCGCCCAGCTCAGCCCGCCGAACGCGATCGCGGCCACGCCGATCGCGGTCTGCAGGTAGACGCTCGCGTCGGCGAGATCCAAGCGCCCGTCGATCGCCGCGGAACCGATCGCCCATAGCACGACGCCGTTGCCGACCAGCACGAGCGCCAGGCAGCCGAGCACCGACTTCTCGCGCAGCTTCGTCGCCTGCCACTGCAGCTCGTAGAGCGTGCGGCGGTGCGTGGCAAAGCGGTCGACCACCCAGTCGGCCAACCCGAAGAGGCGCACCTCCTTCGCCGCCGGCGGGTCGACCGCGAGCCGGTACGCGTAGTCGGCGTGGCGCTGCGCGGAGCGCACCTCGTCGGTGTTGCGGTCGCGCCACACGCCGCTCTCGCGCAGCAGCCAGTGCGTCGAGCCCCACGTGAGCAGGAGCACCAGCGGCGCCCACCACGTGAAGGCGAACAGCACGAGCGCGGCCGCGAGGCCGACGAAGATCTGCTGCAGGCCGCCGGCGATGAAGCCCATCGAGACCGACAGCGGCGGTCCCATGATCCCGAGGTCGAAGTCGCGAGCGACGGTGAGGTCGTCGATCAGGTCGCCTCGCTCGAGGTGCGCGATGCCCTCGGGCTTGGTACACGCCACCATGAGCCGGTCGTTGAGCCAGCTCGCGGTGCGGCTCCCCAGGTTTGCGCTGACCGCCTCCTGCACCGGCGCGAGCACCTGCGAGCCCACGAACGTCACACCGACGAACACGAGCGGCCCGGTGAGCGGATCATGGCGCTGGATGGCGCCGACCAGCGTGCCGGTGGCGATGGCCAGCAGCGCGGGCAGCGCGCCGCGCAGGACCAGCAGCACCCACCACGCCACCGAGTAGCCCGGAGACGCATCGAACAGGGCGCCGAAGAACCTGCGCTCGGGTCGTTCCCAGAACCGGCGGAGCATCGCCGCGCATCCTCCCACGGGCTCTCCATCGCTGGTCAGGGGCCCGCTCCGACGGTCGGATGCAAACCTGACACGCGTGTCAGGTATCGTCTCGGCGGGGACCGAGGAGCTGCGCATGACCCGCACCGGCAGCACTGACCTCGACCGCGTGGTCCGAGGAGGCACCGTCGTCGACGGCACCGGCGCGACCGCTCGTCGCGCCGACGTCGGCATCCGCGACGGCCGCATCGTCGCGGTGGAGGAACGGCTCGAGCCGGGCCCGGCGGAGGTGATCGAGGCGGACGGGCGCATCGTCTGCCCCGGGTTCGTCGACCTGCACACGCACTACGACATCCAGGTCTTCTGGGACCCGACGCTGTCGCCGTCGCCCTACCACGGCGTCACCACGGTCATCGGCGGCAACTGCGGCTTCTCCGTCGCGCCGCTCGAACCGGCCGAGTCCGACTACCTCATGCGGATGCTCGCCCGGGTCGAGGGCATGCCGCTCCCCGCGCTGGAAGCGGCGACCGACTGGGGCTGGACGTCGTTCGCCTCCTACCTCGACCGCCTCGACGGCCGGCTCACCCCCAACGCCGGCTTCCTCGTCGGGCACTCGGCGGTGCGGCGGGCGGTGATGGGTCCGGCCGGCAGCGAGCGCGAGGCCGACGACGACGAGGTCGCGGCGATGGCCCGGCTGCTCGGCGCCAGCCTGGCCGAGGGCGGCCTCGGCTTCTCGTCGTCGTGGGCCGCCACGCACAACGACGACGCCGGCGAACCGGTGCCCTCCCGCTACGCGACCGAGGCCGAGCTCCTCGCGCTGTGCGACGAGGTGTCCCGCCACGAGGGGACGACGCTCGAGTTCATCCCAGGCGTCGGCACGTTCACCGAGCGGGAGGCCGGGCTGATGGGTCGCATGTCGGCCGCCGCCGACCGGCCGCTCAACTGGAACGTGCTGATCGTGATGGCCGGGCTGGCCGAGCAGGTGCAGACGCAGCTCGGCGCGAGCGACACCGCGGCCGACCTCGGTGGTCGGGTGCTCGGCCTGACGATGCCGTCACCGGTCTCGCCCCGGTTGAGCTTCGCCTCCGGGTTCCTGCTCGACACGATCCCCGGTTGGCACACGGCGATGACGCTGCCTCGCGACGAGCGCAAGGCGCTGCTCGCATCGCCCGAGGCCCGCGCCGAGCTCATGGCCGAGGCCGGCGAGGCCGCGTTCGGGCTCGCCAACTTCGGCCAGTACGTGCTCACCGAGTGCCACACGCCCGAGACGAAGGCATTCGAAGGCCGGACGGTCGCCGACGTCGCGGCCGAGCGCGGCGTCGATCCGTTCGACGCCCTGTGCGACATCGCCGTGGCCGACGACCTCAGGACCGGCTTCTCCTTCCCGCCCAACGGCGACACCGAGGGCGACTGGAAGGCCCGTCTCGCGGTGTGGCGGGACCAGCGCTCGATCCTCGGTGCGTCCGACGCCGGCGCGCACCTCGACTTCCTGGCCACGTTCAACTTCCCGACCGTGATGCTGCGCCGGGCGGTCGCCGACCTCGGTCTGCTCTCGTGGGAGGAGGCGATCGCGCTCCTCACCGACGCACCCGCCCGGCTCTACGGGCTGCGCGATCGCGGCCGCATCGCCGAGGGTTGCTGGGCCGACGTCGTCCTGCTCGACCCCGACCGCGTCGCCCCCCACCCGATCACCACCCGCGCCGACCTGCCCGGCGACGGCTGGCGCCTCTACGGCGAGGCCGATGGCATCGACCGCGTCCTCGTCAACGGCGTCGACGCAGTGGTCGACGGCAAGGCCACCGACGCCCGCCCCGGCCACGTCCTCCGCAGCGGCCGCGACACCTACACGGTGCGAGCGTCGTCGTGACGCCGATCATCTCGGTGGACGACCACCTGGTCGAGCCGCCGGACGTGTTCGAAGGTCGGATGCCGGTTGCGCTGGCGGAGCGGGCGCCGCGCATCGAGGTGGCCGACGACGGCACCGAGGCCTGGGTGTTCGACGGCAACCGCCATCCGCAGATCGGGCTCAACGCGGTGGTCGGACGTCCGAAGGACGAGTGGACGATGGACCCGGCCAACTTCTCCGACATGCGCCGCGGCTGCTGGGACCCGGAGGCCCGCGTCGCCGACATGGACACCGACGGCGTGTGGGCGTCGGCCCACTACCCGAGCCTGATCGCCGGGTTCGCGGGCAGCGCCTTCGCCCGCTGCTCGGATCCCGAGCTCGGGCTCGCCTGCGTGCGGGCCTGGAACGACTGGCACATCGACGAGTGGGTCGGTCCCCGCACCGACCGCTTCATCCCGCTGCAGATCCCGTGGCTGCTCGACCCACAGGTCGCGGCGGACGACGTCCGCGAGAACGCCGCTCGCGGGTTCCGAGCGGTCAGCTTCCTCGAGAACCCCGTGGACATGGGGCTGCCGTCGCTGCACACCGACCACTGGGACCCGTTCCTCGCAGCGTGCGAGGAGACGGGAACGGTCGTGTGCCTGCACTGCGCGTCGTCGGGGTGGTCGGCGTCGCGGTCGCCCGGCGCGCCCCTCGAGCTGCTCACCACGCTGTTCCCGGTCAACGCGCTGGTGACCTGCGCGGACTGGCTGTGGGCCGGCGTGCCGGTGCGCTTCCCGGAGCTGCGCATCTGCCTCGCCGAGTCGGGCATCGACTGGGTGCCGATGCTGCGCAACCGCATCGCCTACGTCATGGACCACTCGGCCTCGGGTCAGGGCGGCTGGCCCGATCCGGACCTGCACCCGAACGAGGTGCTGCGGCGCAACTTCTGGTTCGGCGTCATCGATCTCACGTCGTCGCTCGTGCTGCGCGACGAGATCGGTCTCGACCGCATCGTCATCGAGTCCGACTACCCGCACGCCGACTCGACGTGGCCCGACACGTCGGGTCGCGCCACCGCCGCGCTCGCCGACCTCCCCGCGGAGGAGGCCGAGCGCATCTGCTGGCGCAACGCCGCCGAGCTGTTCTCGCTGGAAGCCGTCCCTCCTGGAGGATGACATGAGCCCGAAGTACGTCGACCCCGAGACCCGGGCGGCCGACCCGTACTCACCCGAGGTCGCGGCCGATCCGGTGCCGCTCTACGACGAGCTGCGCGAGCACGCGCCGGTGGCCAGCCTCATGGGCCTGCCAGGCACGCACGTCATCAGCCGCTACGACGACGTGAAGTTCGCGCTGCAGCACCCGGAGATCTTCAGCTCGGACATCAGCGCAGTCGACATCGGTCAGACCCGTCCGCTCATCCCGTTGCAGATCGATCCGCCCGAACACGCGAAGTACCGCCGCGTGATGGACCCGCACCTCGCGCACCGCATGATGGTCCCGCGCGAGGAGCAGGTGCGGGCGCTGGTCAACGAGCTGATCGACGACTTCGTCGAGCGGGGGAGCTGCGACATCCACTCGGAGTTCACGGTGCCGCTGCCGTGCACGGTGTTCCTGCAGCTGTGCGGCTTCCCGCTCGACCGGGTCGAGACGATGCTCGAGTGGAAGGACAACATCATCCGGCCGCAGCTGCGCCACCCCGACATCGCCTTCGACGAGGAGGCGTTGACCGCCAAGCGCCACGAGACCGGCCGGGAGATCTACGAGTTCTTCGACACCGAGATCGCAGCGCGGCACGCGTCGCCCACCGACGACGTGATCTCGCAGTTCGCGCACGGCGAGGTCGACGGCGAGCGCATGACGCACGAGCAGATGCAGGACGTCGGCTTCCTGTTCATCCTGGGCGGGCTCGACACGGTCACCTCCACGCTCGACTGCGCGCTGGCCCACCTCGGCCGGCAGCCCGAGCTGCGGGATCAGCTCGTTGCCGATCCGTCGCTCGTCCCGGCCGCGATCGAGGAGCTGATGCGCCTGCACACGCCGGTGATGCAGGTGCTCCGGACGATCAAGCAGCCCCATGAGATGCACGGCGTGCAGATGGAGCCGGGCGACACGGTGATGGTGATGATCGGCTCGGCCGACGTCGACCCCGACGAGTTCGGCGACGAGGCTCACATCGCCGACTTCGAGCGCGAGCACAACCGCCACCTCGCGTTCGGCGGCGGGCCGCACCGCTGCCTCGGCTCGCACCTGGCCCGCTTCGAGCTGCGCATCGCGCTCGAGGAGCTGCACCGCCGGGTGCCGGACTACGTCGTGCCCGACGGCGCCGAGCTCAACTACTCGCCGGGCATCCGCGAGATCGAGTCGCTGCCGCTCCGCTTCACCCCCGGCGTGCGCGAAGGTGTCCTGACGTGAGGATCGCCCTCGACAACGACAAGTGCGTCGGTCATGGCCGCTGTTACGCACTCGCGCCCGACGTGTACGACGCGGACGACGAAGGCCACTGCATCCTCAAGTTCCCCGACGCACCCATCCCGGTCGAGCTCGAGGCGAAGGCGAAGCTCGGCGCAGCCAACTGCCCCGAGCAGGCGCTGATCGTCACCGAGGACTGAGCTGCAGCAGCAGGTTCGCCGTACCTCGCCTGACGTCCTCGCAGTGATCGCGGCAGGCGGGATGCTCGGCGCGACGGCCCGCTACGGCATGGCGAGGTGGTTGCCGGTGACACCGGGCCACTTCCCCTGGGCGACGTTCTGGACGAACGTCTCGGGCAGCTTCCTGCTCGGGTTCTTCCTGGTGGTCGCGCTCGAGCGGCTCCCGCCCAGCCGCCACCTCCGCCTCTTCGTGGCCACCGGCGTCCTCGGCGCGTACACGACGTTCTCCACCTACGAGGTCGAGACCGCGCTGCTGCTGAAGGACGGTCACGCGGTCATCGCGGTCACCTACCTGTTCGGCAGCGTCGCCGCCGGGCTGGCGCTCGTGTACGGCGGGATGCTGCTCGGCCGCCGTCTCGGCCCGTGAGCCCGCCGGCGTGGATCGCGTTCCTCGTCGCGGCCGGCATCGGCGCGCCGGCCCGCTACCTGGTCGACGGCTGGGTGCAGGACCGCATCGGTGGTCCGTTCCCGTGGGGCACCTTCGTCGTGAACATGACCGGCTGCTTCGTGCTCGGGGTGATCACCGGCCTCGCGCTGTACCACGGCATGAACCCGACCACCCGCACCGTGCTCGGCACCGGCGGGCTCGGCGCGTACACGACGTTCTCCACGTTCACGTTCGAGACCGTCCGGCTCGCGGAGGACGGCGCGGTCGAGACCGCGGTGCGCAACGTCGCCGCGAGCCTGCTCGTCGGCCTCGCCGCGGCGTCGCTGGGCCTCGCGCTGACCGCCGTGCTCTGAGCTACCGACGGCCCATCTGCAGCGCGCGGTCGGCGATGATGTTCTTCTGCACCTCAGTGGTGCCGGCCCCGATCGACGTGTAGCGCTGGAACACGTAGAGGCGGTTCCATGACCCGTTGTCGACCGCGCCAGGCTGGCCCCGCTGGGGGAGCGCGGAGGGCCCGAGCAGGTCGACCGCCAGCTCGGCCAGCGTCTGCGCGAGGTAGCTCCACTGCAGCTTGGCCAGCGGTACCTCGGGCCAGTTCTTCTCGTTGCGGAGGATCTTCGACAGCGCCCGGTAGTTGAGGAGCTTCGTGTACTCGATGCGGATGTGCGCGTCGGCGATCCGGGCGCGCATGTCAGGGTCGTCCAGCGCGGCCGGGTTCACGGATCGGGCGAGGTTGACCATCGAGTCGAGATCGGCCCGCATGCCGATGGCCAGACCGGCGGTGCCGACCCGCTCGGAGCCGAGCGTGCCCATCGCGACCATCCAACCCTCGCCCTCGCCGCCGAGCCGATAGGCCTGCGGCACCCGCGCGCCGTCGAAGAAGACCTCGCAGAACATCTCCTCGCCGGCGATGTCGCGGATCGGGCGGACGTCGATGCCGTCGGCTTCGAGGTCGATGATCAGCGCGGTGATGCCATCGTGCTTGCGCTTCTCGCCGATCGCGTCGGGATCGGTGCGCACGAGGAACAGGCCCCACTTGGCGATGTGCGCGCTCGAGATCCAGATCTTCTGTCCGTCGAGCACGTAGTCGTCGCCGTCGGCTACTGCGAGGGTGCGCAAGTTGGCGAGGTCGCTCCCGGCCTGCGGTTCGCTGAAGCCCTGGCACCAGTGGTCCTCGGCGTTCAGGATGTTCGGGATCCAGCGGTCCTTCTGCTCGTCGGTGCCCCAGCGGATGATCATCGGCCCGATCTGCCACAGGCCGTTCGCGTTGTAGATGCCCGGCGTGCGGTACCGGGCCATCACCTCGGAGTAGATGACGTTCTGCGTGACCGTCGCGTCGCGCCCGCCCCACTCGGCCGGCCAGGTGATGGCCGCCCACCGGCCCGTGTTGAGGAGGCGCTGCCACGCGCGGCGCCGCTCCATCTGCGACATGATCCCGCCGCTGCCCGGAGCGCCGCCTTCCTCCTCGGACCACTCGGTGAGGAACGCCGGCAGGTGCTCGTCGAGCCAGCCCGTCAGCTCGTCGCGGAACGCTTCGTCCTCGGCCGTGTAGGCGAAGTCCATGGAGGCCCGAAGCTACCTGACGCCCGTGTCAGGTAGCTTCGGCTGCGCATGGAGTTCACGTTGGACGACGAGCAGAGCGCGCTCCAGGAGACGGCTCGCTCGTTCCTCGCCGAGCACGCATCGGGAAGCTACGTGCGGTACATGCTCGACGACGACCGCGGCGATGCGGACGGACCCGGCGTCACCGACGAGCAGTGGCAGCGCCTCGTCGACCTCGGCTGGGTGGGGCTGCTCGTGCCCGAGGAGCTCGGCGGCACCGGCGCGGGTGTGCTCGAGGTGATGGTCGTGCTCGAGGAGATGGGGCGCCTCCCACTTCCGGGCCCGTACCTGTCGTCCGCGGTGCTGGCGACGGCCGCCGCGTCACGGCTCGGGTTGGACGAGCGGCTCGAGTCGCTGGCGGTGGGATCGACGCGCGGCACGGTCGCGATCGACGAGGACGGCCACGGCGACGTCGTCGACCGCATCCGGACGCGCGCCACCCGCAAGTCAGGTCAGTGGCGGCTGAGCGGCGCGAAGACCGCGATCCTCGACGGCCGTTCGGCCGACTGGGTGCTCGTCGCCGCCCGCACCCAGCAAGGGCTCGGCACCTTCCTCCTCGAGCGGCCGCCGGTCGAACCGGTGCGCACGCTCGACGTGAGCCGCCGCATCGCCCGGATGACGCTCGACGAGGTGCCGGCCGAACCGGTCGGCCCGCCGGGCGACCACACCGCAGTGTGGCGTCGCGTCGTCGACGACGGGGCGGTTGCGCTCTGCGCGGAGACGCTCGGCTCGATGCAGCAGGCCTTCGACATCGCGATCGCGTACGCGAAGGACCGCGTGCAGTTCGACCGCCCGATCGCTACCTTCCAGGCGATCAAGCACAAGGCGGCCGAGATGCTCGAGCGCATCGAGCTGTCGCGGGTGGGCGTGCACTACGCCGCCTGGGCGTCGCAGGTCGACGACCCGGTGCGGGCCGAGGCCGCGGCCATGGCGAAGTCGTTCGTGTCGACGGCGGCCAACCACGTCTGCGGCGAGTCGATCCAGATCCACGGCGGTGTGGGCTTCACCTGGGACTGCGACGCCCACCTGCACTACCGCCGGGCCAAGCAGAACGATCTGCTCCTCGGCTACCACGGCGCCTGGCACCAGAAGGTGGCCGACCGCTACCTCGCCACCAGCTGAGCACACTGATCCGGTGATCATCATCACTGGCGGGAGCCGGGGCATCGGGGCCGCGACTGCGGTCCGCTTGGCGGATGCGGGCCACGATGTCGTCGTGTCGTACCGGTCGCGCCGGGACGAAGCCGACGCAGTCGTGGCGCGCTGTCTGGCTGAGGGCGTGCGGGCCCTCGCGATCGAGGCCGACCTGAAGGACGAGGACGGCATCGTCGGGCTGTTCGCCCAGGCCGTCGACCAGCTCGGCCCGCTCACGGGCCTCGTCGCCAACGCCGGCATCGTCGACCAGGCGGCCCGGCTCGACACGTTCACGGCGGCGCGGGTCGAGCGCATGATGGCGATCAACGTGACCGCGCAGATCCTCTGCGCCCGCGAAGCGGTGCTGCGCATGTCGACCGCGCACGGCGGCTCGGGCGGATCGATCGTGTTCGTCTCGTCCGCGGCTTCCCGGGTCGGCAGCCCGAACATGTACATCGACT
>JAFBAD010000049.1 GCA_019247975.1 Acidimicrobiia bacterium | reverse complement strand
TGTCGATGTCCGGCATCGAACCGATCGTGTACAGCAACACGACCCTCGGTGGCTACGCCGAGCGCATGCTGCTGTCGGCGCCGCTGCTGCTCGAGGTGCCGAACGGCCTCGATCCCCGCCACGCCGCGCTCACCGAGCCGATGGCGGTCGGCCTGCACGCGGTCAACAAGGCGCACATCACGCAGGGCGACGGCGCGCTCGTACTCGGGTGCGGTCCCGTCGGCATCGCGGTCATCGCCGCGCTGAAGCTGCAGGGCGTCGAGAGCATCGTCGCCGCCGACTTCTCGCCCGGTCGCCGGGCGCTAGCGGCCCGCATGGGTGCCACAGAGGTGGTCGATCCTGCGGTCGAGGGCTCCTTCGACGCCTGGTACCGCGTCGGGCAGGGCAACCTCGTCGTGTTCGAGGCGATCGGCGTGCCCGGCATCATCGACGGCGCGCTGCGCGACGCACCCGCCGGCGCCCGCATCGTCGTCGTCGGCGTGTGCATGGAGCCGGACTCGATCACCCCGTTCTTCGGCATCAGCAAGGAGCTGAACGTCCAGTTCTGCTTCGGCTACGACCCGATGGAGTTCGCCGACACGCTGCAGTCGATCGCCGAAGGCGCGATCGACGTCTCGCCGCTCATCACCGGCGAGGTCGACCTCGACGGCGTCGCGGGCGCGTTCGACGAGCTGAGCGACCCCGAGCGCCACTGCAAGATCCTCGTCACGCCCTGATCCCCCGATCGGGGGGTGTTTGAAGCGGGCGCGAGCGGGCAGTTGCCCTCGGTCGTCGACGAGGAGCAGGCCATGAGCGATCAGCAGCGCGCGTTGGCGGCCGTCACCGGCGCGTCGAGCGGCATCGGCCTCGAGCTCGCCCGCCAGTTCGCTGAGCACGGCTTCGACCTGATCGTGGCGGCGGAGGGCGACGACATCCAGACCGCGGCGGCGGAGCTGCGGGCCGAAGGCACCGAGGTCGCCGCGGTGCGGGCCGACCTCGCCACCCGTGAGGGCGTCGACGCGCTCGTCGGTGCGATCCAGCAGGCCGATCACCCGCTCGACGCGCTCGCCCTCAACGCGGGCGTCGGTGTCTCCGGACCGTTCTGGGAGACCGCGCTCGACGAGCACCTCGGTCTCATCGAGCTGAACGTCGCCGGAGCCGTGCACCTCGCCCGCCAGCTGCTGCCTGCGATGGTCGAACGCGGTGAGGGGCGCCTGCTCTTCACGTCGTCGATCGCCGCCACGATGCCCGGCCCGTACATGTCGACCTACAACGCGTCGAAGGCGTTCCTGCTCTCGTTCGCGCAGGCGATCCGTCAGGAGCTGAAGGACACCGGTGTCACCGTCACCGCGCTGATGCCGGGGCCGACCGACACCGAGTTCTTCGAGCGGGCCGACATGGAGGACACCAAGCTCGGCCAGTCGAAGAAGGACGACCCGGTCGAGGTCGCCCGCGAGGGCTTCGAAGCCCTGATGGCGGGAGACGACCACGTCGTCGCCGGCTCCTTCAAGAACAAGGTCCAAGCCGGCATGGCGAAGGTGCTGCCGGAACGGGCGACCGCCGCCGCCCACGCCCCGATGAGCCGTCCCCAGGAGGACTGATGCCCACCCGTCGTGCCCCGTCGAGCAACAGGCGGGGCAAGCAGCCCACGCCCGAAGGACCGCTCCCGCCGAAGCTCGTGCCCCGCGCCAGCAAGGTGCCCGCGCAGGACAGCGAGTACCTCACCACCCAGCAGGGTCAGCGGCTGCCTCACACCGACGACTCGCTCACCGCTGGAGCTCGCGGCCCGACCCTCATGGAGGACTTCCACCTCCGCGAGAAGATCATGCACTTCGACCACGAGCGGATCCCCGAGCGGGTCGTGCACGCACGTGGCACCGCCGCGCACGGCGTGTTCGAGTCCTACGGGACTGCGTCCAGGCTCACGAGCGCCGACTTCCTGCAGGAGGGGCGGACCACCCCGGTCTTCACCCGCTTCTCGACCGTGATCGGGAACCGGGGCTCCGCCGACACGGTGCGCGACGTCCGCGGCTTCGCGGTGAAGTTCTACACGGACGAAGGCGTCTTCGATCTGGTCGGCAACAACATCCCGGTCTTCTTCATCCGCGACGGCATCAAGTTCCCCGACCTCATCCACGCGGCCAAGCCCGAACCCGACATCGAGATCCCGCAGGCGCAGACCGCGCACACGACGTTCTGGGACTTCGTGTCGCTCATCCCCGAGTCCCCCCACATGCTCATGTGGGCGATGTCGGACCGGGCCATCCCGCGCTCGTACCGGATGATGGAGGGCTTCGGCGTCCACACGTTCCGGCTGGTGAACGAGGCCGGTGAGACGTCGCTCGTGAAGTTCCACTGGAAGCCGGCGCTCGGCGTGCACGGCCTCGTCTGGGACGAGGCGCTGACCCTCAGCGGCGTCGATCCCGACTTCCACCGGCGCGACCTCTACAACGCCATCGCGGCCGGCGCCTACCCCGAGTGGGAGCTCGGCGTGCAGGTCATGCCGGACAGCGAGGACCAGTACTTCGAGGGCATCGATCTGCTCGACTCGACCAAGATCGTCCCCGAGGAGCTGGTGCCGGTCGAGCCGATCGGGCGCATGACGCTCAACCGGCGACCGGACAACTTCTTCGCCGAGGTCGAGCAGGTCGCGTTCCACGTCGGCCACCTCGTCCACGGCATCGACGTGGTCGACGACCCGCTGTTCCACGCCCGCATGTTCAGCTACCTCGACACGCAGCTGACCCGGCTGGGCGGTCCGAACTTCTCCCAGATCCCGATCAACCGCCCGCTCGCCACGGTCAACGACAACTTCCGCGACGGCTTCATGCAGCAGGCGGTCCACCACGGGCGCACGCCGTACCTCCCGAACGGGGTGGGCGGCGGCTGCCCGTTCCTCGCCGCCGATCCGGAGGACCGCGGGTACGTGCACGTCCCCCGCATGGTCAACGGTCCGAAGGTCCGCGAGCGCGGCCCGGACGACCCGTACGCGCAGGCCCGCCTGTTCTGGAACAGCATGACCGAGGTCGAGCAGGACCACATCGTCGACGCCTACACGTTCGAGCTCGGCAAGGTCGAGGTGCCCGGGGTCGTCGAGCGGATGCTGAGCCGCCTCGTGCAGGTCGACCAGGAGCTCGCCCAGCGGGTGGCCTTCGGGCTCGGCGCGACCGTCCCCGACGTACCGCCCGAGGATCTGAGCGACGCCGACGCCCCCGACGCGACGGGCGGCATCGACGCCTCACCCGCGCTGGCGATGGTGACCGAGGACGAGCACCCGCCCGACGGCCGGGTCGTGCACCTGCTCGCGGACGACGGTGCCGACCTCGCCGGCATCCGGGCCGTGAAGGACGCGATCTTCGCCGCAGGCGCGGTCGTCCACGTGATCGCCACCCACAAGGGCGCGATCAAGGGCGGCGGGCGTCGGGCCGACGAGCTCGTCGTCGACCGGTCGTTCCACACCGCGAGCTCGGCCGAGGGTGACGCAGTGGTCGTCGCCGGCGGCGCCGGACTCGCCGACACCCCTGCCGCGCTCACCTACGTGCAGAGCGCGTTCCGCCACCACAAGCCGATCGCGGCCTGGGGTGACGGCGCCGAGCTGCTCGCGGCCGCGGGCGTCGGCGCCGATGACCCCGGTGTGGTCGTCGCTGACCGCGGGACCAAGTCCTTCGCCAAGGAGATCATCGCGTCGATGGCGTTGCACCGGCACTGGGAACGGGCGGGCGTCCACCCCACCCGCACGAAGCTCGAGGAGGTCTGAGATGCCCGACGGCATCGAGCTGATCCTCGCCGACCACCGTGCGGTCGACGCGCTGTTCGAGGCGTTCGACGCCGCACCCGACGGTGCGATCATCGGCCAGATCCTCGACATGCTCACTGCGCACGACGATGCGGAGCACGGCGCGCTGTACCCGTTCGCCAGCCTGACGCTCGGGACCGACAGCATCAGCGCGGCGCGGCAGGCCCACACCGCGCTCAAGCAGCAGATGGATCACCTCAAGGCACTGGAAGGGGTCCCGCTGCTCGAGTCGTTCACGGTCCTGCGCCAGCTGGTCGAGGCCCACGTGCAGGACGAGGAGTCGAACCTGCTGCCGGCGCTCCGTGAGGCGGTCACGCCGACCGACCTCGACGCACTCGGCGCCCGCATCCTCCAGGTCAAGCAGCGCGGGGGCTGAGGGCGGCGGTCACCGCAGGCACGTGGTCGAGGAGCTCACGGGCCAGATAGCCGATGCCGCCGAGGTCGGCGGCGCAACGCTCACCCGCAAGGCCGTGCACGTGCACGGCCCAGAGGGTCGCGCGGAGCGGATCGGCGCCGCGCGCCGCGAAGCCGGCGAGGACACCGGCCAGCACGTCACCGGAGCCCGAGGTCGCGAGCCCGGCATTGCCGCTCGTGTCGAGGAACGTCGGTTGGCCGGGAGCGGCGACCCAGGTCTCCGCGCCGCGCAGCGCGACCGTGCAGCCGAACCGCGTCGCGACCTCGATGGCGAGCTGCTCGCCGTGGTCCTTCACCTCGGCCAGCTCCACGTCCAGCAGGCGGCAGACCTCGACCGGGTTCGGCATGAGCACCGTGCGCGACGCGATCGGCTCGATGGTCGTCGGGTCGATCGCGTCGAGCGCGCCGGCGTCGATCACGACGGCTGCGCCATCCGCCGCTGCGGCCTCCACCACGGTCGGCAGCAGCGGCGCGCTCTGCTCGGGGCCGTCGGTGCCCGGCCCGATCACGATGCACTCGGTGTCCTCGGCCAGCGCACCGATCTGGGCGGCCGGGTCTGCGGCCCGGGCGGCCACGAGCGCCTCGGGCAGGGCGATGCCGAGGGCCGGCGCCACCTCGCCGTCGGTCACGATCCGCACGGTCGCGGCACCGGCCCGCAGGACCCCGATGCCGGCCAGCAGGACCGCGCCGGGCGTCTCCGCGGTGCCCCCGATGAGCAGGACCCGGCCCCGCTCCGGCTTGCTGGAGGTCTCCCCGTGGTCGGGCAGCGGGTGGGCGGCGAGCACCTCGGGGCCCACGCGGATCGGCTCGGTCACGGACGGATGGCGGACGGCTCGTCGGACTCGGCGGTGGTGGGCGTGTCCTCCCGCTCGAGCGCGACCACCTCGTCGTACCCGGTCAACCGCATGCCGCCGTGACGACCGGCCGACGGATCGTGCACGTAGGTGGTGATGGAGCAGTTGGTGAGCTCGCGCTCGCGCTCCGCCGCGAGGATCTGCGCCTCGTCGAGGTGCTCGAGCACGTAGCGGATCATGTGGATCACGACCTGGTGCGCGACGACGAGGACCCGCTCGCCGCCGTACTCGCGGCCGGTGCTGTCGATCACGCTGCGCACCCGCAGGCCCACGTCGCACCAGCTCTCCCCGCCGGGAGGCCGGTGGTAGAACTTGCCGAGCCGGGCGCGGGCCTTGGCCTCGTCGGGGAAGCGCTCCTCGATGCCGGCCCGGGTGAGCCGATCCAGCGCACCGAACTCGCGCTCGCGCAGCCGCTCGTCGCTGATGATCTCGACGTCGAGCTCGCCCGCTTCCGCCGCGAGCTGCGCGGTGCGGTGGGCCCGGACGTACGGGGACGCGAGCACGACGGTCGGGCGGTGGTCCGGCTCGGCGAGCCACCGGCCGAGCGCCTGGGCCTGGCGCTCGCCCAGCGGGGACAGGTCCACGTCCATGTCGCGCTCGGCGATGTCGATCACCGCGATGCCCGATCCCTCCGCCGCGTCACGGGCCACGTTGCCGGCGCTCTCGCCGTGGCGGGCGACGAGGAGCAGCTCGGGCCAGCGGGGGTCGTCGGGCATGGGCCCCTCCCTACCCATCCAGATCGGGACTGGGTTGATCGTGTCCAGATCGGGAAGGTGGGGGGCGATGGAACCCGAGCTGCCCGCGGCACGCGGACCGATCTCCCGCTCGCTGCTGGCCTACCTGCGCGGCGAGGCGGCCGGACCGCGGCTGCGCTCGGTGGCGGCCGCCCCGGCCGGCTACGACGACGACCTGCAGCTGGCCCTGTACTGCTGCTACGAGCTGACCTACCGCGGCTTCCGGGGCGTCGACCCCGAGCTCGAGTGGGACCCCGAGGTGCTCGCCCTGCGGCACCGGCTCGAATCGTGGTTCCTCGACGACCTCGTGACGACGGTCGGCCACCCGACGGCGGTCGATCCGGCTGGTGCGGAAGCCCGCCTGTTCGAGCTGGCCGGAGGCGAGGGCGGGCCGTCGCTCTCGCAGGCGCTGCTCGATGCGCCGACCGTGGAGCGGGCCCGCGAGCTCTGCATCCACCGCTCGGCGTACCAGCTGAAGGAGGCGGACCCGCACACGTGGGTCATCCCCAGGCTCCACGGCGAGGCCAAGGCGGCCACCGTCGAGATCCAGACCGACGAGTACGGCGGCGGCGTGGCCCCGGCCATGCACGCCACCCTGTTCGCCGACACGATGGACGAGCTCGATCTCGACCCGACGTACGGCGCCTACCTCGACCTCATCCCGGGCGTCACGCTGGCGACGACGAACCTCATCTCGATGTTCGGCCTCCATCGTCGCTGGCGGGGAGCGCTGGTCGGCCACCTCGCGCTGTTCGAGATGACGTCGGTGACGCCGATGGGCCGGTACGCACAGGCGCTGGCACGGCTCGGGTTGTCCGAGCGGGGGCGGCGCTTCTACGACGTCCACGTCGAGGCCGACGAGGAGCACCAGCACATCGCGCTCGAACGGATGGTGCGCGGCCTGCTGCGCGACGAGCCGGCGCTCGGGGGCGATGTCGTGTTCGGCGCGGCTGCGTTGTGCGAAGTCGAGCGCCGCTTCAGCGAGCGGGTGCTGCGCCGGTGGGCTGCAGGACGTTCGTCGCTGCTGGCCGGTCATCGTCTCGAACGCGTGCCGGCACTGAGCGCCTGAGCTCAGCGGGCCGGTTGGCGGCCCGGGGCAGTCGCCCCGCTCCATAGCGCGCCCCGCCGAGCAGCCGGGATCCCAGGGCCAGCCAGCTCGTCACCGCCCGCTCTGCGACCCACGCCGGCGCCCACAGCGACGCAGTCGCGGGGAACGCGCTCTTTCCGCCGGCCCGTCGCCGTCCCACCTCGGCCACCCCGATCGCGACGGCGCTGAGGGCGGCGACGGCGCGCAGCCGGCCGACCGCCACGAGGGGCAGCAACGACAGCTCGATCGCGAGGCGGCCCGGCCTCGCCCACTCGTCGTAGGCCTGGCGCACCCGCTGGCTCCAGAAGTGCTGCGCGGTCGGCGGGAGCCGGGTGACGAGCAGGTCCAGGGCGAGCACCGACCGGCCGCCTGCCGCTTCGAGGGTGCGGACCAGCTCGAGGTTCTCGAACAGCGCGCTGCCGTCGTACCCGCCGGCCCGGATGAGCGCGTCGCGGTCGACGACCAGCGTGCCCGGCCAGTCGCCGCCGGTCGCCCGGGCCAGGAGGATGCGGCCGGTGTCCCACCGCGCGTGCCAGGGGAGGGGATCGAAGTGGTTCTGCGGGCGAAGGACGGCGGCGCCGCCGGCCATGCGACCCGCGGCCTCGCGCAGCTGGTCGATCGTCCAGCGCACGTCGTCGTCGGCGATCACCACCACCTCGCGGGAGGCACGGTGCACGCCGGTGAGCACCCCGCCGACCTTGCCCATCGGGGTGACGAGCGCGTCGTCGACCGGAACGTGCACCAGCCCGAGCGGGCACCAACGCTGCGCGTTCGCCGCGAAGACATCGGGCGGGGATCCGTCGACGACGATGACCTCGACCGCGCCGGCGAGCGACCCGAGGTACCCGTCGAGCTCGACCGCCGGGGCATCCGCCTTGAGCGGCAACACGTAGCTGAGAGGGACCTCCACGGCCCTGTGCTTCCCGCACCTCGGGGACCCGAATCGGAGTACCTTCCTGACGTGGACGTCAGGTCGATCGAAGAGGTGGCGCCGGTCGTCGAGCACAACGGCACGGTGCCGGTGTGGTGGCTCGTCGAGCCTCGCGAGATGCTCGAGATCACCAAGGGCGGTCACCTCGAGCTGGTGAGCGAGTTCGAGGTGGCGGGCGGCGGCTACGTCGACCCCCACAACCACCCGACCCACGAGTTCTATTACGTGACCGCCGGCCGCGGGATCATGGAGATCGAGGGCGAGGAGCGGGAGATCGCGCAGGGCGACCTCGTGCACATCCCGCCGATGGCGATGCACTCGCTGCGGCCGGTCAGCGACCACGCGCCGATCCACTGCTTCTGCTTCGCGGTGGCCACGCCGGACGCCGGCGAGATCAACTACACCGAGCACTGACGGGACCTGTGCCCGACACCTTCGAGGTCCAGGCCGAGCCGCTCACCCCGGAGGCGTTCGCGCCGTTCGGACAGGTGATCGCCGCAGGCGACATGGTGATGGAGCTGCGCGACGGCGAGGCGTTCCACCTCAACGTGCTGTCCTACGACCGCCAGCCGCTCGAGTGCGACCACCTGAACCGCCACCACAAGGCGACGCAGGCGCTCGTCGCGCTGGCGGGTCGGCCGACCCTGGTCGTCGTCGCACCCCGCGAGCACGACTTCTCGGCCCGTGACCACCTCTCGTCGGTGCGCGCCTTCGTGTGCGACGGCACGGCGGGCATCAACCTCGCGCTCGGCACGTGGCACTGGGGGCCGTACCCCCTCATGGACCACGTCGACCTCGTCAACGTCCAGGGCAAGGGCTTCGCGGACGACAACGAGGTCGCGCATCTCACCCGCGACCTCGGGGTGGTGGTGACGGTCCGCTTGTGAGGGCGCGCCGCTGGGGGATCCGGGT
>JAFBAD010000048.1 GCA_019247975.1 Acidimicrobiia bacterium | reverse complement strand
TGGCCGAGTGGAAGGGCACGGAAGCGGCCGTGCTCTTCCCGACCGGGTTCGCCGCGAACCTCGGGGTCCTCACCACGCTGGCCGGCGCCGGCGTGCGGCTCTGCTCCGACGCCCTGAACCACGCGTCGATCATCGATGGCTGCCGCCTCAGCCGGGCCGAGGTCTGCATCTACCCCCACCGCGACCTCGACGCGCTCGACGAGCTGCTCGCCGCGGCGCCGGGCCCGACGGCGGTCGTGTCCGACACCGTCTTCTCGATGGACGGCGACACCGCCGATCTGGACGCGCTGATCGAGACCTGCGTCCGCCACCGGTCGCTGCTCGTGCTCGACGAGGCCCACGCCGTGCTCGGCCCCGACCTCGACCCCGACGACCACCCCGACCTCGCACTCGTG
This sequence comes from Acidimicrobiia bacterium, assembly GCA_019247975.1. GTDB lineage: Bacteria > Actinomycetota > Acidimicrobiia > Acidimicrobiales > Iamiaceae > JAFBAD01. Next base: position 16,439 of record JAFBAD010000048.1, on the reverse strand, counting down.
CGGGTGGGCACCCTGTCCAAGACGCTCGGCGCGCTGGGCGGGTTCGCCGCGTGCACGCGCGACGTGGCCGATCTGCTGGTGAACGCGGCGCGGCCGTACATCTTCACGACTGCGTCCACGCCCGCCGACGCCGCCTCGGCGCTCGCTGCGCTCCAGGTCCTCCGCTCCGCCGAGGGCGCCGCGCTGGTCGAGCGGCTCCGCGGCCACGTGCAGCAGGTCGCGCCGGGCCACCCGACCCCGATCGTGCCGGTGATCCTTGGCGACGAGGAACGGACGCTGCAGGCGGCAGCCGATCTCGCGGCCCAGGGCATCCTCGTGCCGGCGATCCGGCCGCCGACCGTCGCCCCCGGCTCGTCACGGCTGCGGGTCACGCTGTCGGCCGGGCACACCGACGACGAGGTGCGAGCGCTGGTGCACGCGCTGCGGCAGATCGCGCCGTGACCCGACCGCAGTCGCTCGTCGTCGTGCTCGGCACCGCCACCGAGATCGGCAAGACGTGGGTGTCCGCCGCCGTCCTCGGCGAGCTCCGGGCCACCGGCACCACGGTTGCGGCCCGCAAGCCGGCCCAGTCATTCGAGCACGCCGACCTCGGCGGGACCGACGCCGAGCTCCTCGCCGCCGCCACCGGCGAGGACCCCCACACCGTGTGCCCCGAGCACCGCTGGTACGAGACGCCGATGGCGCCACCGATGGCCGCCGACGCGCTCGGTCAGGCGCACATCGCGCTGGCCGACCTGATCGACGAGCTCGCCTGGCCCGACCCGGCGCCGGCAGTCGGGCTGGTCGAGACCGCAGGCGGCCCCTGCTCCCCCATCGCCCACGACGGCGACGGCATCGACCTCGTGGTCCGGCTCGCGCCCGACCGGGTGCTCGTCGTCGCCGATGCGGGGCTCGGCACGATCAGCGCGATCCGCCAGGCCGACATCGCGCTCGAGCAGCGCAACGCAGGCCCACCCCTCGTCCACCTCAACCGCTACGACCCGGGCGACGACCTCCATCGCCGCAACCGGGCGTGGCTCGAGGGCGACGGCTTCGAGCTCACCACCGACATCGGCGAGCTGGCCGCGCGGCTCAGAGGATCGGCGGCACCAGCGCCTCGATGAGGCTCGGCCCGGGGGTGGCGAGCGACGCCTCCAGCTGGCTGGTCAGCTCCTCCGCGGTCTCGGCCCGCGTGGCCGGCACGCCGAGGCCCTGCGACAGCGACACGAAGTCCATGTCCGGCCGGTGGAGGTCGAGCATCGACAGCGCCTTCGGACCCGGCTCCTCCACGCCCACCCGGCTCAGCTCCATGTTGAGGATCGAGTACGAGCGGTTGTTGTAGATGATCGTCGTGACGTCGAGGCCCTCCCGGGCCTGCGTCCAGAGCGACTGGAACGTGTAGAGCGCGCTGCCGTCGGCCTCCAGCGCGACCACGCGCCGCCCCGGCGCGGCGACCGCGGCGCCGGTCGCGACCGGGAGGCCCTGGCCGATCGCGCCACCGGTGAGGCAGAGCCACGAGTGCGGTGGCGCCTCGACGGTGGCGCCGGGGTTCGACAGGCCCGACGTCTGGGCCTCGTCGGACACGATGGCCCCCTCGGGCAGCAGCGCACCGAGCGCCGCCGCAATCGACTCGGCGGTGAGGGCGCCGGTCGGCCGCTCGGGGCGGGGACCGCTCGACGGCACCGCGACGTCGGGCGCGTCGAGCGCGTCGGCCAGCTGCTCGAGCACCGCCTCCACGTCGTGGTCGACGGTCGCCAGCTCGATCAGCTCGCAGTCCTCGGGGACGAGGTAGCTCTCACGGCCCGGGTAGGCGAAGAACGAGACGGGCGCCTTCGCACCGACCAGCACCAGGCGGCGCAGCGGCGCGAGCTGCATGGCGGCGAACTCGGCCAGGTAGGCGAGGCGGGTCGGCTCGGGCAGGCCGGCACCGCGCTCGATCCGGGTCGGGAACGTCTCGGCCAGCAGCTGCGTGCCGGTCGCCGCGGCGATCCGGTTGGCTGCCCGCAGGCCGCGCTCACGCAACCCGGTGCCACCGAGCAGCAGCGCGGCGGGGCCGTCCGCCCGCAGTGCCTTCGCCACCGTCTCCACCACGCCCGCGTCCACCGACTGCGGCGCGGCGGCAGTCGCCGCACCTACGACCGCCCCTCCGTCGCTCCACGAGATGTCGGCCGGGAGGATGAGCGTCGCGACCTGACCTGGAGGACCGAGCGCCGCGGCGACCGCTTCGGCCGCATCGCCCGCGAGCCCGGCGGTGGAAGACGACCGGCGGACCCACGCCGGTGACACGTTGCGCGCGACCGTCTCGATGTCGGACTCGAGCTGCGCGTCGTACTGCTTGTGGTACGTCGCGTGGTCGCCGACGATGTTGACGATCGGGACGTTGCCCTTGCGCGCGTTGTGCAGGTTGGCGAGACCGTTGCCGAGCCCGGGGCCGAGGTGCAGCAGCACCGCCGCGGGGTGGTCCTTCATGCGGGCGTAACCGTCGGCCCCACCGGTGGCGACGCCCTCGAACAGCCCGAGGACCGCCCGCATCTCCGGCACCGCGTCGAGCGCCGCGACGAAGTGCATCTCCGAGGTGCCCGGGTTCATGAAGCAGGTGTCGACCCCGGAGCCGACCAGGGTGCGGATGAGCGCTTCGGCACCGTTCACGTCCCATCCCTTCCATCGACCGACGAGCCAGGCACGTCGAAGATCTTGCCCGGGTTGAGGATGCCGGTCGGGTCGAACGCCTGCTTGATGCGGCGCATCAGCGCGACCTTGGCCGGGTCCTCGAGGGCGAGGAAGTACGGCTTCTTCTCCGTGCCGATGCCGTGCTCGCCCGAGATCACGCCGCCGAGCTCGATGCCGGCACGGAACAGCTCGGTCATCACCTGCTTGCGGACGTCGGGGTCCTTCTGGAACACCGCGAGGTGGACGTTGCCGTCGCCCGCGTGCCCGCACCCGGCGATCCAGGTCGCGTGGCTCCCGCCGATGCCCTGCGCCCGCTCCATGAACTCGGGGATGGCGCCACGCGGCACGGCGATGTCGACGATGTCGTCGGCGTTGTTCGACTTCGCGATCCAGAACGCCTTCTCGCGCGCCGCGATGAGCTCCGCTGCGGCGCTCGGCGGCAGCACGTACACGTCGGCGGCGCCGAGCGTCACCAGCAGCTCGGCCACGGACTGCACGTCGGCGTCGAGGCGGTCCTCGTGGCTGCTCTCCATGCGGACGACGAGGTACGCGAGCGCGCTCGCCCTGATGTCGTCGGGGATGCCGAGATCGAGACCCAGCTGATCGCGGATCGCGCTCATCGTCATGATGTCGATGTACTCGAGGATCGACGGTGCGAGCCCGCTCGCGAGCACCGGCGGCACGGCGCGCGCCACCTCGTCGAGCGTGGCGAACGGGGCCAGCACCGTCGCTGCGTGGGCCGGCCGCAGTGACAGCTTGAGGATCGCCTCGGTCACGAGCGCGAGCGTCCCCTCGGACCCGATGACCAGCTGGGTGAGGTCGTAGCCCGACGACGCCTTGACGATGCGACCGCCGGTGCGCAGCCGCTCACCGGTCGGCAGCGCAAGTTCGAGGCCGAGGACGTGGTGGCGGGTGACGCCGTGCTTCACCGCCTGCATCCCACCCGCGTTGGTGGCGATGTTCCCGCCGATCGTCGCGCTGTACTCCCCCGGGTACACGGGGTAGGCGAGACCGTGCGGCTCGAGCGCGGCATCGAGCTGATCGAGCTGCACGCCCGGCTCGACCACCGCGAGGTGGTTAGCGGCGTCGATCTCGAGGATCCGGTTCATCCGCTCGAAGGACACGACGATCCCTCCAGGCACCGGCACGCCGGCGCCCGAGAGCCCCGAGCCCGTGCCCCGGGCGGTCACGGGCACGCCGTGCTCGGCGCACAGCCGCAGCACCTCCGCCACCGCATCGGCCGAAGCGGGCGTGACCACCGCCTGCGGGACGACCGGCGTGACCCCGAGCGCCTCGTCGTGGGTGTCGTCGTCCTTGACGTCGTCGCCGGTGCGGACGTTCTCCGCTCCGACGGCGCCCACGAGCACGTCCACGAACCCCGGCACCGGGCGAAACGTACCTCGCCATCCCGTCCGGTGGTCCTGCCGTACGTTCAAATGGGGAACAACATGACCATGTCAGCTCGGCTCGTCCGCTCCCTCTCGCTGCTCGCCGCGATCGTCGCCTGCCTGATGCTCGCCAGCCCGGCCGAGGCCTCGATCTCCCAGGCGAAGATCGTCTCGCCCACGCCGGCGTCCTGGACGCCGCGGGTGATCCTCGGCTCGTCCGGCCAGACCGTCTACGCCTTCGCCCAGGTCGGCTCGACGATGTACGCCGGCGGCCGGTTCACGCAGCTGAACGACTCGCAGGTGACCCAGACGTCGAACCGGTCCAACTTCGTCGCCTTCAACGCGACGACGGGTGCGATCCTCCCGCTGCGACTCGACGCCAACAACGCGGTCGAGGTGATCGTCCCCTCCCCCGACGGCAAGGCGATCTACATCGGCGGTGACTTCACCTCGATCGGCGGGGTGAACATCCGCGGCATGGTGCGCTTCGACCTCACCACCCAGACGATCGACACTCGGTTCAACCCCCAGCTCGACGGGGTGGTCACCGACGCCGCCTTCGTCGGGTCGAGGCTGGTCGTCGCCGGCACCTTCACCCGCCAGCTGCGGGCGATCGACCCGGCCACCGGGGTCGACACCGGCTACATCAACCTGAAGATCGCCGGGAAGACCGACCCGAACGACGCGACCCGGGTCCGGCGCCTCGCCGCGAACCCGGCCGGCACCACGCTCGTCGCGCTCGGCAACTTCACGTCGGTCGCCGGCCAGGCCCGGACGCAGGCCTTCCGCATCGACCTCACCGGCACGAAGGCTGCGCTCAGCCCCTGGCACGTGCCCCGCCTCGACACACCGTGCAGCTCGAGCCTCGGCATGTTCAGCCGCGGCGTCGACTTCTCGCCCGACGGCTCGTACTTCGTGATCGTCACGACGGGCGGACCGCACGGGACCACGGGCCTGTGCGACGCGGCGGCCCGGTTCGAGACGTCGAACGTCTCGTCCAGCGTCGAGCCGACCTGGATCAACTGGACCGGCGGCGACAGCCTGTACAGCGTCGCCATCACCGGCGCCACGGTTTACGTCGGCGGGCACCAGCGCTGGCTCGACAACCCGCTCGGTTCGGACTCGGCCGGCCCCGGCGCGGTCTCCCGGCCCGGCATCGGCTCGATCGACCCGGTGTCCGGCCGGGCCACCAGCTGGAACCCCACCAAGGACCGCAACCACGGCACCGAGAAGCTCTACGCCACGGCTGCGGGCCTGTGGGTCGGCAGCGACGGCACCTACTTCGACCAGCTGAAGCGGCCCGGCATCGTCTTCTGCCCGCTCACCTGACCGGGCCATGGCCGACATCGTCGACGACCCCGCCGACCAGCGGCTCCACGTGGAGCTCGACGGTCGCACCGCCGAGCTCTTCTACGAGGTCGAGGACGGCGCGCTGCTGATCCTGCACACCGAGGTGCCGTCCGAGCTCGAGGGCCACGGGATCGGGGGCAGCCTCGTCCGGGCCGCGCTCGAGCGGGCCCGGCGCGACGGTCTCACCGTGGTCCCCTGGTGCCCGTTCGCCCGCCGCTGGATGCACGGGCACGCGGATGCGATCGAGGGCATCGACGTCGACTGGAAGCGGCCTCCGCCGACGAGCAGCTGACGTCGCGCGACGATGACGCGGTGCGACGTCACGAGGTCCGCTTCGCGGTCGACGCGCCACGCCATCGGGTGTGGCGGGCGTTCCACCCGCGCATGCCGCCGTCCGACGGGACCCGCCGGATCATCGAGTACGACGGTGGCCGCATCGAGATCATCCGTGAGGGCGACGAGCACGGCGAGGGCCTGGTCCGCACGTGCGAGTTCCAGGTCCCGAAGTGGCTCGGCACGGGCGGCAAGGCGCGGTCCTGGGAGGTCGTGACCGAGGTCCGACCCGACGAGTACTCCCGCTACGAAGCGGTGGGCAAGCCGCTGTGGTCGCGCGCCGAGGGCTGGCACGAGCTCAGCGACCGGCCCGACGGCCGGACCGGCCTCACGTTCGTGGAGACCTACGACACCTTCAACCCGATCCTGCGCGCCCTGTTCGAGGCGCGCGTGCACTCGTTCATCTCGCAGCGCAACGACGCGATGTACGAGTCGATCCTCGGCCGGCTCGGCCCGCTGGAGCGGCTGCCTGCGGCGTGAGGCGGATCAGGCCAGGCTGGCGTCGAGGGTGATCGTGGTGCCGGCGAGCGCCTTGCTGACCGGGCACCCCGTCTTCGCGGTCTCCGCCGCCTCGGCGAACTGCTCGGCGGTCATCCCCGGGACCGTTCCTCGCACGGTCAGGTGGATGCCGGTGATGCCCTCGCCGGGCTGGAAGGTGACGTCGGCCTTCGTCTCGAGCGCCTCGGGCGGCGTGCCCGCCTTGGCCAGGCCGTTGGACAAGGCCATCGAGAAGCAGGAGGAGTGCGCGGCCGCGATGAGCTCCTCGGGGCTCGTGCGGCCGTTCGGATCCTCGGCTCGGGAAGCCCACGTGACGTCGTAGGTCCCGAGGCCGGACGACTGCAGCTCGACGCGCCCGGACCCTTCCATGAGAGAGCCCTGCCAGTTGGTCGTCGCGGTGCGGGTGGTCGCCATCTCGGTAGCCTCGCGCGCGTGACCGACGTCGAGGTCTTCGTCGATCCGAGCTGCCCCTGGGCCTGGATCACGACCCGGTGGCTGGAGGAGATCGCACCGCAGCGCGACCTCGAGGTGACCTGGCGGTCGTTCTGCCTCGAGATCCGCGATGACTACGGCGTCGCGCCGACCATCCCCGAAGATCGTCGGGACGTGGTGATCGCGGCGCATGCGCTGTCGCACCGGATGCTGCGCATCTTCGAGGCCGCCCGTGCCGCGTCCGGCGAGGACGCGGTCGACGCGCTCTACCGCCGGTGGGGCCGGGAGTTCTTCGTGAAGGAGCGGGCGGCTGACGACGAGCTGCTGCGCCGGTGCATCGAGGCGTGCGGCCTCGCACCCGAGCTGGTCGACGCGGCCGACGACGAGAAGTGGGACGGGCCGATCATCGAGTCCACGAACCGCGCCTACGAGTTCGGCGGCTACAAGACGCAGACGCCGACGATCGTGGTGCACGACGACCCGCCGCACGGCTTCAAGGGTCCGGTGATGGCGCCCGCCCCCACCGGCGAGGCCGCCCTGCGCATGTGGGACGCCATCCAGGTGCTGTCGCGCGAGCCGGGCTTCTTCGAGATCACCCGGCCGCGGGCGAACCCTCCTCGCGTGACGCATCCGACCTGAGCCAGGGGTCAGGCGAGCTGGCGCCAGGTGGTGCCGCCCTTGCAGAACCACAGCCGGCCGGTCGAGTCGACGACCAGGTCTCCACGCCGACCGGTCTTGGGGTGGTTCGCCTGAGCGGAGGGGACGAGCTGGATCGCGGCCGCGGCGCCCTGGAACGTGCCGCCGCGGCCGCCGGCGCTCGTCGCCTTTCCGGCCACGCCGACCCCCGCGGCACCGTTCTCGCCCCGCACTCCCGCCTTCGCCTTGTTCGAGGCGAAGCCGAGCACACCGTTGCCACCGCCCAGCCCGGCGCTCGACGCGAGGCCGTCGGCCTGCGCGCTGAAGCAGTTGAGCGCCTGGCTGATGTCGCTCGCGCCGTTGGTGTTGTTGTTGCGCAACGCCAGCGTGGGGCTGTCGCAGATCGACGTCAGGAGCGTCTCGCTGATCCCGGCGTCGTTCAGCGTGCTGCCGTACTGCATCGTGCCGGTGGTCGCCGATGCCGGCTGGCCTCCGGCCATCGCGACCACCGCACCCCCGCCCACGACCCCGCCGGCCAGCTGCAGCATGCGCCGGCGGGTCAGCCCGCCCGGTTCGGTGGGCGGCGCCTGGCGGAGGTGCCCGTTCTCACGGCGCAGTGCCGCGACCTCCGCCCGCAACGTCCGCACCTCGGCCACCAGCTCGTCGTATGCGTCCATGGGCGCGCACCGTACGCCCGGCCGGTGGTACCCGGCTGACGACGACGCCGGCCGCCGCGAGCAGCACCGCGGCGCCCATCAGGGCAGCGGTGATCGAGGTGCTGAACGCGATCGCGGCGAGCAGGAACCCGAACACGATCTCGCCCAGGTTCTCCGCCTGGGACAGCAACGAGTGCACGGTCGCCCGCACGTCGCTCGTGGTCCGCCGGTTCACCCAGATCTCGGCCACGGCGCGGATGACCGGGCCGACGACGCCCCGCACGACCAGGGCACCGGCTATCGCCCAGCGGACGTCGGGCGCCTGGGCGAAGGCGATGGTGCCCGCCACGCCGGCCGCGCAGCACCACACGTAGGCGCGGATCGCCACCCCTTCGCCCTCGATGCGGGCCTCGACCGCACGGAGGACGGCGGCGCCGAGCGCGTACGCGACCAGCGCGAGTGCGGTGAACCAGACGATCGGCCGGGCGGTGCCGCCGAAGCCGAGCAGCACGAGCCGCTTCTCGAAGAGGCGGCCGTACCCCTCGGCGCTCCCGTTGACGAGCAGCCATGCGGCGAGCACGAGGAGCATGTCGCGGTCGCGGCGGGCCAGGTCCACACCGCGGCGGAGGATCGACATCGCCTCGTGCCACCGGCGCTCGGCCACTGCGGGCGTGAAGTGCCGTTCCGGGAAGCGGATCGCGACGAACGCACCCAGCCCGGCCATCGCCAGGCCCGACGCCACGACCGCGGTGCGCAGATCGGTGAGCGTGGCCAGCAGACCGAAGCCGAGCAGCCCGGGCGCGGCGCCGACCAGCTCCCAGCGGGCGCGCGCCGCGAGCACGCGGTCGATGAGGTCGGGCCGGTCGAGCTCGTCGGTCACCCACGCGACGTCGGCGCCGCTCGCGAACGCCCACCCGAGTCCCCACAGCGCCTGCGAGACGACCAGGGTGGGGAACGCCGTCACGAGCCCGGCCATCACCATCCCGGCGCCCGACACCAGGTGGGCGACGACGAGCGACCACTTGCGGCTGACCGTGTCGGCCAGCACGCCGGCCGGCACCTCGGCGACCACGACGGTGATCCCCTGGACGATCCCGATCAGCACGAGCTGCGCCGGCGAGAGGTCGGCGACGACGACCAGGTAGACGCTGGTCACCAGCCAGTAGCCCCGCGCGCAGGCGGCGCGCGCGAACGCCCAGCGGAGGAACAGCGACGTCACCGGGCGACGGTAACGAGGGGTCCGCTCAGGTCACGGCGTGATTTTGCGGCCCGACAGGCCGACGAGGTTGCCCTCCGAGTCGCGGAAGAAGGCCATCTCCTCGCCCTCACCGGCCGGCCCGAACTGGCCGTCCCGGTCCTCGAAGATGACGTGCGGCTCCGACTCGATCACCACACCCTCGGTCCGCAGCGCCTCGGTGGCCTCGGCGACGTCGTCGACGGCGAGGTAGAGGATCGCCGACGGCGCACCGCCTTCGAGCAGCAGTCGGGTCTCGCCCAGGCGGAAGAAGGCGAGTCCCGGCGGGTCGAAGCGGGCGATGAGCTCGAGGCCGAGCACGTCCCGGTAGAACGCGACCGCTCGGTCGAGGTCCTCGGCCCGCTGGGCCACCTGGCGGAGCCCGGTCACCCGCACGCCCGCACCCTACGGACCGGATCGGCGGCCGGGAAGGGCCCCATCCCCTGGGCAATTCAGCCCATTGTGCCGAGAACGCTTGCTTCCGGGCCCCGAAGCAGTCACGCTGCGTGACTTCAGAGCGTACCCCCAGGACGCTCGGTGACCAACCTCGGTGGAGTGACGGTGGAGAAGCGGATGGTTCGCCGGGTCGCGGCGATGGCGGCGACCCTGATGTGCCTGGCGTTGCCGTTGATCGGCACGACCCCGGCAGAGGCTGCGACCCAGGCGACGATCAAGGTCGACTTCGGGCCGGTCGGCCAGAAGGTGCCGAGCGGCTACCACAGCGACACCGGCGGTGCGTACAGCGCGTCGACCGGTCGGGGCTGGATCAGCCAGACCACCTCGAGCCCGCTGTCGATCGTGGGCAACGGCCGCGACCGCAACAAGGTCGCCGACGCACGCCTCGACACCCTGATCGCGATGCAGTACACGGGCTCCTCGGGCGTGGCCAAGCCGGCCCGCTGGGAGGCCGCCGTCCAGAACGGCATCTATGACGTGACCGTCGCCGTGGGCGACGTCGCCGCGACCTCGGGCAGCAAGCACCGCATCACGGTCGAGAAGACCACGGTCATCGACAACTTCGTCCCGAGCGCGAAGAACCGGACCGCCACCGTCACCGCCCGGGTGCAGGTGACCGACGGCAAGGTCACGCTCGACGCAGCCGGCGGCACGAACACGATCCTCGACTACGTCACCATCGTCCCGGTCACCGGCGTCCTCGGCGCCGGCGCCACCCTCGCCCGCATCAACTTCGCACCGACCGGCGTTGCGACGCCGTACGGCTACGTGAACGACTCCGGCTCGGCGTACAGCGACGCCCGCGGCTACGGCTGGATCAGCCAGTCGAGCTCGACGCCCCTCTCGATCGTCGGCAACAGCCGCGACCGCGACGCGACCAACCAGGCCGACCAGCGGCTCGACACCTTCACGTGCATGCAGTACGCCGGCAGCGGCGGCGTGAACCAGCCCGCCCGCTGGCAGTACAAGGTCCCGAACGGCACCTACGACGTGACCGTGTCGGTCGGCGATGCGAGCTACGCCGCCGGCTCGACCCACCGGGTCAGCGTCAACGGCGTCGTCGCCGTCAACAACTTCGTCCCGACCTCGACCACGCTGTTCAAGCAGGCGAAGGTCCGGGTCACCGTCACCGACGGCTTCATCGTCCTCGACGCCGCGGGTGGCACGAACACCAAGATCAACTTCGTCGACATCGTCGACGCCGACAACACACCGCGGACGATCACCGGCGTCGTGCCCGCCTCCGGCTCCACCGCGGCCGCGGTCGACGCGCCGATCACGCTGACCGCGAGCCACGCGGTCGACCCGACCTCCGCCACGTCGGCCACCGTCGCGCTGACCGGTCCCGGCTCGGCCCCGATCGCCGGCACCGTCGGCGCCGCGGGCAACCAGGTCACGTTCACGCCGAGCGCGGAGCTGGACCCGACGACGCAGTACACGGTCCAGACCACGACCGGTCTGCGTGATGCGTCCGGCAACCCGTTCGCCGCCTTCAGCGCGAGCTTCACCACCGGCACACCGACCCCGGTCCAGTACGCCCGCATCAACTTCCAGCCGCAGACCGCCGCGGTGCCGGCCGGCTACTCGAAGGACTACGGCCAGGCCTACGACACGGCTCGTGGCTTCGGCTGGGTGCAGCCCGGCACGCAGACGCCGGTGAGCCTCGTGGGGCTCGCCCGCATCCGCAACGTCAACGACGACGCACGGCTCGACACGTTCGTGCACATGCAGAACGCGACCCCCGGTGACTGGCAGGTCGCGGCGCCGAACGGCACCTACGACGTCACCGTCGCGGTCGGCGACGCGAACGGCCTGACCGACAGCACCCACCTCGTGAAGGCCGAGGGCACGACCGTCGTCGGTCCGTTCACGCCCACCAGCGCCGACCGCTTCCGCACCGCCACCGTGCGGGTGAAGGTGACCGACGGGTTCCTGACCCTGTCGGCCACCGGCGGCACCAACACGAAGATCGACTACGTCACGGTCGACCACCTCACCGCCAGCGGCGCGACCGACACCTGGAACCCGAAGGTCGAGCTCACCACGGCCGGCCCCGGCACCAGCCCGACCTTCAACGGCCCGGTCACCGTCACCGCCGACACCACCGACCTCGGCACCGGCATCGCGTCGACCACCTCGGTCGTCGACGGCGGCGCGCCGAAGGCCTACACCGGCCCGATCACGGTCAGCTCGGCCGGTTCGCACACGGTCGTCGTCACCACCACCGACGGCGCCGGCAACACCGGCACCGCCCAGTCGACGTTCAGCATCCAGGCTCCCCCGGGCTCGCCGGCCATCACCGTGTCCGACCAGGAGGACGTCCTCGGGCTCACCTCGCGACTGCTGTTCAGCACGGCCCAGCACGCCGCCACCCCAGCCCGGTCGTTCACGATCACGAACCCGGGCGGCAGCGACCTGGTCGTGTCCGGCATGACGATCGCCGGCACGGACCCGGGGCAGTTCTCGCTCGACCCGAGCCAGCCGACCTCGTTCACCGTGCCCGCCGGTCAGACCGCGGCGGTGTCGGCCCTGTTCGTGCCGAAGACGCTGGGCGTCAAGCGGGCGACCCTGACGATCGCCAGCAACGACCCGCTGAGCCCGAACTACGTCGTCGCCCTCCGCGGCGTCGATGCCGGCGGCACCGCCGGCGACACCGAGCCGACCATGACCGACCTGATGAACGTGTTCGGCTACTCGACGAACACCGGGATCACCGACGTCTTCCAGGCGACGACCCGGGCGCCGGTCGGTGACGAGGTCATCGCCCCGTACTTCACACGGGTCGACTCGACGAAGCCGGTGAGCATGGTGCCGATCGCCCGCTACGTCGCGGCCACGTCGTTCACCTCCGACACCGGCTACGCGCCGACGAAGTACTCCGGCGCCCGCACCACCCTCTACAAGTTCCCGGCCGACACGCTCGACGACAACCCCGACGACGGTGTCGACACGACGCAGTTCGCCGAGAACCAGAAGGTGATGCCCAACATCGCTCCGGGCGGGACGACGACCTTCAACCCGAACGCCGCGTTCGGCATCACCGGCAACTACGCCAACTACTCCGACGACCAGTTCAACCGGGGCGACGACGGAACCGTGTACCACAACGTCCGGGTGTGGCCGGCCAAGGGCCCGGGCGGCGTGCAGCTGCCGAACGCCTGGCTCATCGGCGTCGACGTCAACTTCACGACCGACAAGAACTTCGACTACCAGGACCAGGTGATGCTGCTCACCAACGCGACGCCGGACCTGACGCCGGCCGCCGCGCCCGGCAGCGCGTCGACGAACCTCGACTTCTCGAGCCCGGTGTCGGGAACCGTCGCCGACAAGGACGGGCAGGGCACGGGCTTCGCCAGCGTGCAGGCGAACACCGCTGGCACGCAGTACAAGCCCGGCCTGATCGACCTCACCGGTGGCACCCTTCAGATCACCTCGACCGCGGGCAAGAGCTCGGGGAACGGGGCCAAGGCGAACGACCAGGACAACGCGCTGCAGGTGCACGTGGACGCCAGCCGCTCGGACATCTCGGTCGAGGGGCGGATCCTCAACCCGGCGAGCGACCTGACCGCCGGGTACCAGCAGAAGGCCGTGTGGTTCGGTCCCGACCAGAACAACTACCTGAAGCTGGAGATCGAGCACCGCATCGACACGCCCGGGATCTTCCTCACGGCGTTCCTCGAGGTGAACGGCTCCACGTCGACCATCGGCCAGTCGCAGATCCTCGATCCGGCGTCGGTGAGCACGCTCGACTTCCAGATCGCCGGGGACCTCGAGACCGGCACGCTGCAGGGCGGGTACCGCATCAACTCGTCGGCCGAGTACACGCCGCTCGGCACGCCGTTCCAGCCGCCGAACATCTTCCAGTGGTTCTCACCGCAGGCGCGGGCCGGTGTGCTCGTCTCCCACACCGGTGCGACCACCGCCATCACCGGCGTCTTCGACTGGTTCCGAGTCCTCTAGGCGGGGAAGGGGCGGCGACGCCCCTGCAGAGCGGTCAGCCGGCGTCGTAGCCGACGAGGTAGCCCTTCTCGGCGACGACCACGTCGCCGCCGATCGTCGTACCCATCGCACGGGCGACGGCCGGGGTCAGCGGCTTCGAGGTCTGGTGCAGGTGGCCGTCACAGCCATGCGCCAGGACGCCACCGAGCCGCTTCTTGGTCTTCCGCGTCGGCAGCGGGTACGCGACGGCGAACGTGAACTGGACGACCTGCGACGGGCAACCGACGTGCTCGTCGGGCCGGACCGCTCGCGTCGATCCGTCGTCGAGGTCGAGCACGACCGTCGTGCCGCTGCGGGGGACGACGATCGTGTGGGTGTCGACGACCCCGCCCACGCCTCCGATGCCGCTGCCCCCGAACAGCTCCTCCACGTCGCCGAGATCGACGGACCAGCTGATCGTTCCGGTCGCCACGTCGAAGCGCTCGAGCGTGGCGTTGAAGTCCGTCACATCGCCGTCGCTGCGCGTCACCGTCCCGCGCATGCGGCAGCGAAGGGGGATCGCGTCGCGCTCCGGGTCCGCTGTGGCCGGAAGGGCGAGGCTCGCCAGGCAGCTGGTGCCCGCCCCATCGGTCGCCCACCGCACCTGCCCGGTCCGGTCGTCGAGGGCGACGATCTTCTCGTCGGACAGGTCGATCGTGGCGGGCTCCGTCTTCGGGTCACGGCCGATGATCCCGACGAACAGGCCCTGGTCGACGAAGTGCACCCACCCCCAGCCCCCGTCGGTGGTCCAGCCGGCCCCGAACGCGACGCTGACCGGCGTGCGCCACAGCACCCGGTCACCGTCGACCCGCGCGAGGTACTGCACACCGTCGACCCGGAGGTCGATCAGCCCGTCCTTGCCGATCGACCGCTGGGAGTCCGCGGGCGGCTGCGGCTCGTCTCCCACCTTCCCGGTCGAGACGTCCACCCGGACGCGCGCCTCGGTCTCGTCGTGCTGCACGAAGCGGGCGCACACGTCGTGCCCGTCGTCGCAGGCGTCCGGCGGCTCGAGGAACGGGAGCGGGTCGCTCGACGCGATCTCGTCGCCGGTGGACGCGTCGGCCACGACCAGCCGCGCGAGGAGGCTGTCGAGCTTGACCGGGCGGTAGTACGCGACCACGCGGTGGCCGGGATCGCCGACCACGGTCGGGGTCAGCGGGATGCCCGGAGGAGCGAAGCTCGGCGTCGCCTCGCGGGTCCACAGCTTCCGACCGTTCGACGGATCGATGCCGACGAGGCTGAGCGATTCCTTCTCGGACGTGTACGCAACGGCGACGTCGCCGGCGGCCACCGCCTGACCGACCACCGGGAGCGGCGTCTTCCACCGCACGCCCGACGGATCGACGGTCGTGGTCGTCCGGTTCGACGCCCCTCGGTCGGCGGGGCCTGTGCCGTGGCCGGTCTTCCCGCAGCCGGGGGCGACCATGGTGGCGACCAGCAGCAGCGCCGACAACCTGCTCGTTCCGGACAACATCACGCTCCAGTCGGCCCGCTCGCTCGGTTCTTGACGTGCGACGCGCTGCCGGCGTCGAGCAGCCGGCGGACGACCTCCACCAGGTCAGCCTGCCCGGTATCCGACGAGCTGGCCCGGCTCGGCGACGACCGAGGTCGAACCGATCCTCGCGCCCATCGCTGCCGCGACGGTGGCGCCGAGATCCTGCGAGGTCCGGTGCAGGTGCTGGTCGCAGGCTCGCGCGAGGACGCCACCGAGGTGCCGGTCCGATGCGCCCGAGGCGCCAGAGGTGGCCGCGAAGGTGAAGCGCACGGCCTCGGACTGGCAACCGACCTCCTCGTGCGCGCCGAGCGGACGAACCGATCCGTCCGTGAGGTCCACCACCTCGACGCGACCCTTGGTCGGGACCGCGATCTCGTGGTCGTCCACCACGGCTCCGAGCTCGCCGATGCCGACGAGCCCCTCTGCGCCACCGAGGTCCACCGACCAGATCGTCCTGCCGGTCGAGACGTCGAAGCGCTCCAGCGTGACGTCGAGGTCGAAGACCCGGGGACTCGGACCCGTCGTCGACGTGCCGGACATCCGGCAACGCAACGGCAGCCGGGGCCGGCTCGGGGTCGCTCGCGCTGCAGTAGGCAGCGCGAGGTTGGAGAGACAGGCCTCGCCGGCGCCCTCGTTCGACCACGCGACCCTGCCGCTGGTGTCGTCGAGCGCGACGACCTCGTCGTCGGACAGGTCGACGAGGTTCGGCTGACCGAACGGGTTGCGACCGATGGATCCGACGAACAGACCTTGCTCGGGGTAGTGATCCAGGCTCCAGCCGCCGTCGGTGCTCCACGCTTCCCCGAAGGCGTCCCCCACCGACGTCCGCCACCGCACCTTCCCGTCATCGAGTCGCGCGAAGTACCGCACCCCGTCCATGCGCAGATCACTGAGGCCATCGGCGGCAAGACCCCGTAGGCCCTCGAGGCCCGGCTCCTTCGCGTCGATGACCCGACGGGCGTCGGGGTCGATCCGGACACGGCCCGACCTGACGCCATCGACGGTGTCGGCACACACGTCGTGTCCGTCACCGCACACCTCGGGCGGTTCGACGAACAGGGACGCCGCCGACGACGTGATGTCGTCACCGGTCGACGGGTCGGCCACGACCAGACGGGCGCGCCGCGCGCCTCGATGCACCGGTCGGAAGTACGCGACCACCTCCCTGCTCCCCGTTGCGAGCACCATCGGCGTGGTCGGCATGCCGCTCGCCGCTTCGCTCGGTGTCGCCGGACGGACCCACAGCTGCCGGCCGCTCGACGCGTCGACTCCGACGAGGCTCAGCCGACCCTTCTCCGCCGCGTAGGCCACGGCGACCCCACCGGCCGCGACCG
>JAFBAD010000304.1 GCA_019247975.1 Acidimicrobiia bacterium | reverse complement strand
CCGGCCACCACCGCCGCCTCAGACTGGGTCGCACCCCGAGCCATCGCCCGGAACGCCACATTGATCACCGACTGCGAAACCCTCGCCGTCACACGACAACCCCCTCAATCAGGAGATGTCGCGCTCACCCCTTGAACCAGCCGACCGGTATTGCCTTCAGAAATCGCTCGTGGTGCTCAGGTGACGACCCCGCGCACCTTGAGCTCGATGATCTGGTCCATGTCGTAGCCGAGGCTGCCCAGGATCTCGTCGCCGTGCTCGTTGAACTCAGGAGCCCGCTGCGGGATGGCCGGCGCGTTGTCGTACTGCACCGGCGCGGCGATGAGCTCGAAGGGCGTGCCGTCGGCCGCGGTGACCTCCTGCACGAGGCCGTTGGCGACGACCTGCACGTCCTCGGTCGCCTCGAGCACGTCCTGCACGACGGCCCACTGCCCGCTGAAGTCGTCGAGCAGCACCCGCCACTCGGCGAGCGTCTTCGAGGCGAACGCCTCCTTCAGGATCGCGATCGCCGCGTCGCCGTTGGCGAGCAGCGCGTCGTTGTCCTTGAAGCGCTCGTCGGTGCCGAGCTCGGGCTGGCCGATGACCCGGCAGGCGTCGGGCCAGTACTTGTCGCCCTGCAGGCACGAGAAGAACAGCCAGCGGCCGTCCGAGGTCTGGTAGCTGCCGACGAGCGGGTTGAGCGTGGCCGGTCCGCCCCCGGGCTTGGGCCCGGTCCACGCGAAGCCGAGCTGCTTCGAGAGCGCGATCGTCGCCCCGATCGACCACATGGCCGTGGCCAGCAGCGACACGTCGACGACGGGAGCCTCGCCGGTCTTCTCCCGGTGGTAGAGCGCGCCCATGATCCCGCCGGCGATGGTGAACGCGCCGATCGAGTCGCCGAACGCGGGCCCCGGGGGCGGCGGCACGAAGTCGGGCTCCGGCGGTGCCATGGCCGACGCCACGCCGGGACGGCACCAGAACGAGAGCTGGTCGTAGGACCCCTTGTCGGCCTCGGGGCCGCGGTCGCCGTTGCCGGTGCCGCGCACGTAGATGATGTTCGGGTTGGCCGCCCGCAGGTGGTCGAGGTCGATCCGCAGCTTCTGGCGGACGCTGGGCATGCGGTTGGTGAGGAACACGTCGCAGGTCTTTGCGATCTCGTAGAGGATCTGCACGCCCTCGTCCTGGGTCAGGTCGAGGCCGAGGCTCTTCTTGCCCCGGTTCGAGTGCTCCAGGATCACGTGCACGGTCGTGCCCATGACCGCCAGGCCGCTCTTGGCGAGACCGCGCATCGCGTCGCCCCGCTCGACGTGCTCGATCTTGATGACCTCGGCGCCGTAGTCGGCGAGCGCCGCGGACGCCGCCGGTACGAACGTGTGGTCCGCGACCTCGAGGATCCGCACACCTTCCATCACTGCCGTCATGGCGTGAGCCTCGCATAGGTTGAGCCGGTGGACCCCGTGGAGCCGGTCGTGTCGACGGAACGGCGGGGCCGGGTCCTCCTGATCGCGATGCAGCGCGAGCACAAGCGCAACGCGGTGGACCGCCAGCTGGCCGACGAGCTCGACGCCGCCCTGAACGTCCTCGACGACGATCCCGAGCTCTGGGTCGGCGTGCTGACCGGCACGCCGAACGTCTTCAGCGCAGGCAGCGACCTGACCGCGGCGGGGGACAACGTCACTGAGCGGGGCGGCGAGTACGGGATCATCCGTCGGGTGCGGCGCAAGCCGCTCGTCGCCGCGGTCGAGGGCTTCGCGCTCGGCGGCGGGATGGAGATCGTCTTCGCCTGCGATCTGGTCGTGGCCTCGACCGCCGCGGAGTTCGGGCTGCCCGAGGTCGCCCGCGGTCTGGTCGCCACCTCGGGAGCGCTGTTCCGGGCCGCCCGCCTCCTGCCCGTCAACCTGGCGAAGGAGCTGCTGCTGACCGGCGAGCGCATCGGTGCGGCCCGGGCCCATGCGGCCGGGCTCGTGAACCGGCTGGCCGAGCCGGGCCAGGCGGTCGAGGTGGCGCTCGCGCTGGCCGAGCAGATCACCGCCAACGGCCCGGTCGCGGTGCAGGCGAGCATGACGGCGGTCAACGCGCTGCTGGCCGACGGCGACGAGCGGGGCTGGGAGGCCACCTCGAAGGCGATGGGGAAGATCGCCGAGGCCGAGGACACCCGCGAGGGCGTGGCCGCGTTCTTCGAGCGCCGTGCGCCCCAGTGGAAGGGGCGTTGATCCCGTGTTCTGACGGTGGAAAGCGCCGTCCGGCGACCAGATCGACCGTCAGAACGGACCCGGACCGTTTCTGATGGCGAAAAGCGCCGCCGAGCGATCGTTTCCACCGTCAGAACGGAAGGCGGTTGACCGCTGCGCCCCGGACCCGGGTATTATCGGACGAGGTTAGAAAACGGGGGTTCGCCGCATGTCCAAGTACCTGGTGATCTCGTCCGATGGCCACGCCGGGCCACCGGCCACCATCTACCGGGAGTACCTCGACCCCGAGTTCCGGGAGGCGTTCGACAGCCACCAGGAGGAGCTCGAGGCCGGCCGCATGGTCGACCAGTCCGGCTTCGTCGAGGAGTGGGACGAGGAGACCGGCGACCACGAGATGAAGGCCGCCTACGACCCGGCCACCCGCGACCGCATCCTCGACCAGGAGGGCGTCGCCGCCGAGGTGCTGTTCCCCGATGCCGACGTGCTCGGTACCGGCCGGCTGGCCAGCTCGCCGTTCGGGTCGGGGCTCGGCTCGGGCGTGGGGGTCGACCCGGCCAACGTCAAGGCCGGCGCGCGGGCCCACAACCGCTGGCTCGCCGACTTCTGCAAGACCAACCCGGCCCGGCGTCTCGGCGTGGCGGTCGTGCCCGTGACCGCGGGGGTCGAGGACGCGGTCACCCAGGTCGAGGAGGCGGCCGAGCTGGGCCTGCGGGGGGTGATGATCCCCACCCGCTGGTTCGAGGCTCCCGCCTACATCGACCCGTCCTACGACGCGGTGTGGTCCGCGTGCGAAGAGGCCGGCATGGTGCTGCACACGCACTCGGGCGCCGGCCCGTCCGACTACCCGCTCGGCCCGGGCTTCGTGCCGATCTACGCGACCGAGGCGTGGTGGTGGGCGGCGCGGCCGTTCTGGGTGCTGCTGCTGTCGGGCGTGTTCGAGCGCCACCCGGGACTGAAGTACTCGATCGCCGAGAACGGCGCCTGGTGGGTCCCCGACCTGGTGAAGCGCATGGACGAGAAGTACGTCGGCGGCCACAACACCAGGAAGTTCGGCGAGATCTTCAAGGTCGACCTGTCGATGAAGCCGAGCGAGTACGTCGACCGCAACTGCTACTTCGCCGCCTCGACCCCGGGCGTCGACGAGATCGACCGCCGCCACGAGATCGGCGTCGGCAACCTGCTGTGGGGCAACGACCTGCCCCACCCCGAGGGCACGTATCCCCACACCCGCAAGTGGATCACCGAGCGCTTCCGGGACGTCCCGCAGGACGAGACCGCGCTGATCCTCGGCCGCACCGCGGCGCAGGTGTACCGGGTCGACGTCCCCGCGCTCGAAGATGTGGCCGAACGCATCGGGCCCACCACCGAGGAGGTGCACGGCGGATGACCGACGTGAGCGACGACCTGGCGCTGGGCGAAGTCAGGAGCACCGAGCCGAACCTCGACAACGGTGGTCTGCCCGCCGGCCTGCCGATGCCGCGGGACCCGGACCTCCTCAAGGACCTGGACCGGCGCCAGCGGGTCACCCGCTTCCAGGGCGAGCGCTACCCGTTCCCGGTGCCGAACGGCTGGTTCGTCGTCGCCGAGGCGGCGGACCTCGCTCCGGGGGAGGTGCGGGCGCTGCACTACTTCGACCGCGACCTCGTGCTCTACCGGACGGCTGGCGGCGAGCCCCGGGTGATGGACGCGCACTGCCCGCACCTCGGCGCCCACCTCGCGGTCGGTGGCCGGGTGGAGGACGACTGCATCCGCTGCCCGTTCCACGGCTGGAAGTACGACGGCGCGGCGGGCACGTGCGTCGAGATCCCCTACGGCGACGTCAAGGTGATCCCGCCCAAGGCGCACCCGCGCGTCTACCCGACGCTCGAGCGCAACCACATGATCTGGGCCTGGTACCACGCGCAGGGCGGTGACCCGTTCTACGAGGTCCCCGAGGTGCCCGAGTTCCACGACGACGACTGGACGCCGATCCTCGTCCGCGACTTCGAGATCCGGGTCTCCGCGCAGGACATGGCCGAGAACAACGTCGACTTCTCGCACTTCCGCTACGTGCACGGCTCCGACGGGATCCCCGAGGACGAGTTCATCACCGACGGCACGTACAAGAAGACGATCGGCGGCGGCGGCAACTTCGTCCGCGAGGGCTTCGGGCTCGGCCTCGGCGTGCTGCGGGTGAAGGGCTACGTGACGTTCCTCTCGTCGACCTCACCGATCGACCGGGACAACGTGCACGTCCGCTGGATCTTCACCTCGCCGAAGGCGAACGGACCCGACGCGGCGCTGCAGGCGGCCGAGTCGTTCTGCGCCGGCGTGTCGCAGGACATCCCGATCTGGGAGAACAAGGTGTACCGGGACCCGCCGGTCATCACGAAGACCGAGAAGCTCATCCTCGAGCACCGCCGCTGGTCGGAGCAGTTCTACTCGTGACGACGGCCGGCGTCCTGCTCGCAGCGGGCGCCGGGTCGCGGTTCGCGAGCGACACGCACAAGCTGCTCGCCCGCATCGGCGACAGGACCGTGTTCGAGCACGCCCTCGAGACCGTGCTGGCCGCCGGGTTCGACCAGGTGGTCGTCGTGACCGGAGCGGTCGACCTGGACGAGCTGCTCGTGGGTCGGCCCGTGGAGCGGGTCGTGAACGAGCGGTGGGCCGACGGCATCGCAACCTCCGTGCAGGCCGGTGTGACCGTGGCCCAGGCCGCGGGCTGCGATGCGGTTGTCGTCGGCTTGGCCGACCAGCCGGGCATCACGGCCGACGCGTGGCGGGCGGTCGCGTCGGCCGACGCAACGCCCATCGCGGTTGCGACCTACGACGGCCGCCGCGGCAACCCGGTGCGGCTTGCCGCGGAGGCGTGGCCGCTGCTCCCGACCGACGGTGACGAAGGCGCGCGCGTGCTGATGCGCGACCATCCCGACCTCGTCACCGAGGTGCCATGCTCGGGCACCGCGTTCGACATCGACACCACTGATGATCTCCGCCAACTGGGAGGAACCCCATGAGCAAGGTCCGCTTCTCCGTCTTCTACCCGAGCGGTGACGACGCGACGTTCGACCACGACTACTACCGGGACAAGCACGTCCCGCTGTGCGCCGAGGTGTGGCACCCCGAGCGGGCCGAGATCGACAAGGCGATCGACGGGCCCTACGTCGCCGCCGTCCACATGGTGTTCGAGTCGCAGGAGGCCTTCGGAGCGGCCCTCGGTGCGGAGCGGACCGGCGAGATCATGGCCGACGTCGCCAACTACACGAACATCACGCCCGTCACCCAGACGAGCGAGATCGTCGAGTGACCTTCGTTCTGCCGCCTGGTTCTCTCCTGAACCGGAGAGAACCAGGCGGCAAAACGCTCAGGGGGTGACGATGATGCGGGGTGGGCTCGAGGCGCGGCGGGCCTGATCGAGCGCGTCGGGCACGCCGTCGAGGCCGACGGTGTGCCCGAACATCGGCGCCACGTCGAGGCGGCCCGAGCAGACCTCCTCGAACGCCTCGTTCCAGTGGGTGATCGACGGTCCGCCACCGAACTGGATGCTCAAGCCCTTGCGCTTGGCCACCATCGTGTGGAGGTGGTCGCCTTCGGGCGGGCCGCCGGCCGAGTAGAGCCGGGTGCCGCGCTCGCAGCCCTTGACGATCGCGTCGAGGACGCCCGGGACGCCGACGCACTCGAAGGCCACGCAGCCCGGGAGGTCGAGCATCCGCATCATGTCGCGCACCGGTTCCGGTGAGCCGTAGGCGAGGTCCCGCCAGGCCTCGTACGGCGAGAGCCCGGCCGGGTCGACCACGCGGTCGGCACCCATCGTCGTGGCGATCGCTCGCCGGGTCGGATCGAAGTCGGCGGCGACGATAGGCCCGACGCCCAACCGCTTCAGCGAGGCGATGACCGCGAGGCCGATGGCGCCGCAGCCGATGACGAGCGGCACCTCCTTCGGGGTGACCGCAGCGCGGCTCGCGTAGCTCCAGCCGACGGATATCGCGTCGGCGATCGAGACGAGCTCGTTCGGCAAGTCGGTCGGCACGACCTGCGTCATGCCCTCGGTCAGGAGGAAGAGCTCGCCGAAGCCGCCGGGGGCGTCCGGCGCCTGACCGATGATGCGGACGCCGTCGGGCTGGAGCAGCGCCGGGATCGAGCTCACCCGCGTGCCGATGGGCCAGCGCCGTTGGGTGTCGGGGCCGTAGTCGACGACCTCGGCGCAGTACTCGTGGCCCATCACGATGTCCGCGTCGGGGTCGTAGCGGGAGAGCCCGCTGTCGTCGTCGGCGTCGGCCTCGGGGTTGTCCATGAAGTGCAGGTCCGACGCGCAGATGCCACACGCGAGCGACCGCACCAGCACCTGCCCGGGCCCGGGGGTGGGGTCGTCGGTCTCACGGACCTCGATCGAGCCCGCACGCAGCACGGCAGCCTTCATGCCGGCGCACGCTAATACGGGTGATACTCTCCTACAATATGCAGCTTGCCTTCATCGGTGCGGGGCAGATGGGGATGCCGATGGTCCAGCGGCTCCTCGCCGATCACCGCGACCTGACGGTCTTCGCCCGGCGCCAGGAGGTGCGCGACGACTGCGAGGCGGCGGGCGCACGTGTGGCTGCAGACGTCGCGACGGCGGTGTCCGGCGCGGATGCGGTGGTGCTCTGCCTGTACTCGGACCCGCAGGTGCTCGAGCTCGCCCTCGGCGACGACGGGCTGCTCGCGATGATGGACGAAGGCTCGCTGCTCGTCAGCCACACCACGGGCAGCCCGATGACCGTGCGAGAGCTCGCGAACCGCGGCGCGCCCCGGGGCATCCGGGTCGTCGACGCGCCGGTGAGCGGGTCGGCCGACGACATCGCGGCCGGGCACGTCACCGTGATGCTGGGGGGCGAGCCCGACGACGTCGAGCAGGCGCGAGCGATCGTCGCCTCCTACGGCGACCCGATCCTGGCCCTCGGACCGCTGGGGTCGGCCCAGACGGTCAAGTTGCTGAACAACGCGCTCTTCGCCGCCAACGTGCAGCTGACCGGCGAGATCGAGCGCATCACCGCCGGCCTCGGGATCGAGCTGGCGCAGGTGGCCGCGGCGATCCAGAGCTCCAGCGGGGCCAGCTACGCCATGGGCGTCGTTGCGCAGATCGGCTCGGCCACGGCGCTGGCCGAGGCCGGCGGGCACTTCCTGGCGAAGGACGTCGCGGTCGTGAAGGAGGTGGCGGCCGAGCTCGGCGTCGACCTCGGCCTGCTCACCCACGTGGCCGAGCACGGGCCGTTGACCTACGCGGCGCGCAACACCTAGTCGGATCCCGGAGCGAGCATCTCGCGGTGCCCCGGGGTGCCGTCGAGGTTGGCGTTGACCCGCTCCTCGATGCGCCAGCCGTCTCCGGTGCGCCGCCAGCGCCACGTGTTGGCGGACACCCGAGCGACCCAGAACCGGTCGGCGTCGGCATCCCACCTGATGTTGAGCGCGTAGCTGCGGCCGATCGCCCGGTCGCCGTCGATCGACACGTGGGGGACGGTGAGCACGTGCCCGCATCCGCCCTCGATGAGCTGCTGGTGGCCGTCGCTCTCGACCATGCCCTCGATGTCGGCCCGGCCGCGCATCTGCAGCCAGGGGACCGCGTCGAAGGCGCCGTCCTCGGTCCAGAGGTCGGCGGTGGCGGCGGCGGAACCGCTGTCGACCGCCGGGCCGTAGCGGGCGACCAGCTGCGTGATCTCGATGTGGTCCTCGAGGTGGCGCAGCCGCTCCTCGAGCGCCGCGACGGTGGCTCGCAGGTCCTCGATCTCTGACACGCCGGCACCCTATTCCGGGATGCTGTGTAGTGAAAAGGCGCTACGCTCGGCATCGTGGCCGAGCCGCCGCGTCGAGGACGCCCCCA
>JAFBAD010000257.1 GCA_019247975.1 Acidimicrobiia bacterium | reverse complement strand
CACGACGGGCATCCCGGCGGGCGCCGGATCAGCGGATCTCGAAGCGGGTGGATCCGGTCGGGTCGACGGCGTCGATGCGGAGGTCGGTGACCCGGGCGAGCGGCGGACCGGAGCGGCACTCCTCGAGGACCTCGTACACGGCCTGCTCCTCGCCCTCGAGCTCCATGAGCACGGTGCCGTCGGGCTGGTTGGTCGCGAACCCGGTGACGCCGGCGGCGCTGGTCGCGTCTGCGACGAAGGCCCGGTACCAGACCCCTTGCACCCGGCCGGTCACGACCGCGCGGCGACGGACGACGGCCAACGGTTGGGTCAGGCCGCTTGCTCGCGCTCCGGGCGCCAGAAGACGGCGAGCAGCGCCAGCGCGCCGCCTACACCGGCGATCAGCGCGATGAGCAGGCCGTTGGTCCCGGTGAGGTTGTCCCGGATGTGGAAGGCGCGGTCGAGCGACCACTGACCCGGACCGACGACCGCGAGCAGGAACCCGCAGAACGTGAGGGTCATCACGTACTCCCAGCCCTCGCCCGGCCGGAAGATGAAGAAGCCGTTGCCGCGGTGGTTGGTGATCAGGGCGACGAGCATCACGCCGATCACCGCGGCCCCGGCCAGCGGCGTGAAGAGACCGAGCACGAGCAGCGCGCCGCCGGCGACCTCGGTGAGGCTGGCCAGCCACGCGTGGAGGATGCCCGGCTTCATCCCGAGGCTGGCGAACCAGCGGCCGGTGCCCTCGATCTTGCCGCCACCGAAGATGTGGTTGATGCCGTGCGCCAGCATCACCGCGGCGATCGCGGCCCGGAAGGCGAGCAGGGCGAGGTTGACCGAGTCGACGTCGCTCATGGCGTGCGACCCTAGCCAGCGGCGGCTCGCCGGTCGGAGGAATCGGGTCACTCTCGCGCGTCTGCGCTCACTGCGGTCTGGCAGACCTCACGGAGGCCTTGGTTCGTCCTTGTTTGCGAATCGACGGTGCCGCCGCAACCGCCGAGTCATCTCGGTCGCTGCCTCCGCTCACTCCAGTCGTGCGGTGTAACGAAACGACACCGTCGGACAACTGACAGATGAACACAGGGGAGGGCATCATGGGCTTTGGCAAGGTGGCCGGGACAGTCAGCGGATACCTCGTTTCCTGGGTGTTAGGGATAGCGGCTGTCGGCGTCCCCTGGCTGGCGTTTCGGTATGCGCCGATCAAAGTGGACAAATGGGCCGCGATCTACGTTGCCGGCACGCTGGGCGGGCTGGCGTTGGAGCTCCTGCTTGGCCGTGGACGGGTGGAGTTACCCGGTCCGTCCGTCCCGTCCGAACAGGATCAGAAGGAGGACGAGCGCCGCCCGCTCGGGCCGCTCGTCGACCTGGGGTTCCTGGCTCGTGTCGCATCATCGGGCATAGCAGCGGTGGCGCTGCTTCTCGTGTATCACGCGCTCCTCGACCAGACGAGTTCGGCCAAGCAGTTCAATGGCATCGCCGCCGACCCATCGACGTTCGGTTGGGCCATCTTCCTCGGAGCGTCCTCTCCGGCCATCTGGACGGCGTCACAGAAGTTGGTCCAATCGAGGATCAATGCGGTCACCGCAGCGGTGACCGCCGAACTCGCGCAGAAGCAAAAGGCACTCGAGGCGGCGCACACCGAATTGGCACAACAGGTGACGGGGTCCGTCGATCACCGCGATGACGCCCAGGCGGTCGTGCGGGACACGATCTCTCAGGCCGCAGAGGCGAAGCCCGGGACGGTGGACGTCGACACGATGTCGGACGACTTGCTCAAGAACCTCGCTCCGCTGGCCGTGCCGGTGGACAGCCCGTACGAAATCAACATGGCCCAGCTTCAGAAGGCCCTCGGGATCTTGGAGGCCGGGTTGACCACCGACAGCCGCTGAGCACGGCTCAGAAGACTCGGAACCTCGAGCCGCCCTAGCCAGCGGCGGCTCGCCGGTCGGTCAGCCGCCGGGTGCGGCGATGCCGCCGGCGACCTGGATGCTGGCGGCTGCGGTTTTGGCCGGCAGCGCCTTCCATGCGGCGTCGTCGTGACGGAGCTCGAGCGTGAGGAACGCCACGATGGCCTTCACCGACTCCGGCTCGTCCTTCGGGCTGAAGGCCACGTCGGTGTGGCTGGCGCCGGGGAACGTGAGGAACGCCCGGGGCGCGGTCAGGTTGGCGAACGCCGCGACGCTGCCCTTGTAACCGACCGTCGTGTCGGCGGTGCCGTGGATGAGGAGCGCAGGGAGGTCCTTCGGCGGGTGGTCGTAGGTGCCGCCCGGGTACGGCGGCTCGACGCCGCTCATCGCGATCATCGCCTTCGCCCGTGGCTCGGTGCAGCAGCTGTTGGCGAACCCGTAGGTCGTCATCGCACCGAGCGAGTGCCCGGCGACGGCGACCTCGTGGGTGGCGAGGTGCCCGTCGAGCGGATCACCGGTCTTCGTGTCACGGGCCAACACGTCATCGAGCACGAAGGACACGTCGGCCGGCTGGTTGACGTAGTCCGAAAGGTCGGTCCAGGCGCCCGCCCCGCTCGTGAGCGGGAACGTCGGTGCGGCGATGACGTAGCCGGCCTGGGCGACCTGCGCGAGGAACGATGCGTACGCCGGACCCGACGCGGTCACGCCGTGGGAGAACTCGACGACCGGGAAGCGACCGTCGGCCACCGGGGCGTCGGGCACCGGGGTGGCGCCGCCGCTCGTCGCCGCGATCGGGTACAGGACGAGCACGTCGAGCTTGCGGCTGGTCGACGCCGCGATGTTGCGGGTCGGGCTGGCCTTCGTGGGGCGGCTGGTGTCCACCAGGTGGAGCGTGAGGCTGCCGACGCCGTAGCCGGCGGCCGGCTCGGTCGGTTCGCCGGGATCGATCGTGGTGGTGGTCGACGTGGGGTGGTGCGCAGCGGGCTGCGTCGACGGCGCGGCCGTCTTGCTCCCGTCGCTCGCGCACGCCGCGGCGAGCAGCGTCGTTGCCACGACCGCGGGGAGCAGCCATCGACGAATGGAGGCGGAGACGACCACGGGAGCAGCACGGTACCCCCGCCCGGCTCGCCGCCGCCCGGCCGCGACCCGAACGGTAGGTTCCCGGCGATGCCTGAGATGACCGCGGCCCTGCTCGAATCCGTCGACCAGCCCCTCGTGCTCGACGAGATCACGATCCATCCGCCCAGGGCCGGCGAGGTGCTCGTCCGGGTGGCGAGCTGCGGGGTGTGCCACTCGGATCTGTCGGTGATCGACGGCGGCTTCCCCGCGCCGCTCCCGGTCGTGCTCGGCCACGAGGCCACCGGCGTCGTCGAGGAGGTGGGCGAGGGCGTCCGGTCGGTCGCGCCGGGCGACCACGTGGTCCTCACGCCGCTGCCGAGCTGCGGTGCCTGCTACTTCTGCCTGCGAGGCCAGCCGACGCTGTGCCAGGCCCACAGCAGCGCACTGTTCACCTCGACGATGCCCGACGGCACCTCACCGCTCGAGCGCGACGGCTCGCTCGTCTACCGCGGCCTCGCGACAGCTGCGTTCGCGGAGTACGCGGTGATGGAGGAGGCCGGGGTCGTGAAGGTCGCGGACGACGTGGACCTCGGCGTCGCCTGCGTGCTCGGGTGCGCGGTGCAGACCGGTGTGGGGGCGGTGCTCA
>JAFBAD010000217.1 GCA_019247975.1 Acidimicrobiia bacterium | reverse complement strand
TCGGCATCGGCACCAGCGAGGTCGAGCACGTGCTCGCCACCCAGACCCTCCCCCAGCGCCGCCCCGGCACGATGGCGGTGACCGTCGAGGGCGTGCTGCCGGCCGGGAGCACCGCGAAGGACGTGATCCTCGCGGTGATCGGGCGCATCGGCACCGGCGGCGGCATCGGGTCGGTTATCGAGTACCGCGGCCCGGTCATCGAGGCGCTCTCGATGGAAGGGCGCATGACCGTGTGCAACATGTCGATCGAGGCCGGGGCGAAGGCCGGGCTCATCGCACCCGACGACGTCACCTTCGCCTACGTCGAGGGCAGGGCCCACGCACCTTCGGGCGACGCGTGGACGGCTGCGCTCGAGGACTGGTCGAGCCTGCCGACCGATCCCGGCGCGACCTTCGACAAGGAGGTCGTGCTCGACGGCGCCGCGATCCTCCCGCACGTGACGTGGGGGACGAACCCGGCCCACGTCGTACCGATCGACGCGGCGGTGCCCGACCCGGATTCGTTCGCCGAGGCGAGCGACCGCGAGTCGGCGGCCCGCGCGCTCGAGTACATGGGGTTGGCTGCCGGCACCGCCGTGCGCGACATCGAGGTCGACACCGTCTTCATCGGCTCGTGCACGAACAGCCGCATCGAGGACCTGCGGGCCGCGGCCGACGTCGCCAAGGGCCGCCGGGTCGCCGACGGCGTGCGCACCCTCGTGGTGCCCGGCAGCTTCGCGGTGAAGCACCAGGCCGAGCGCGAGGGCCTGCACGAGATCTTCATGACCGCCGGCTTCGACTGGCGGGAGCCGGGCTGCTCGATGTGCCTCGCGATGAACCCGGACAAGCTCGCACCCGGTGAGCGGGCCGCGTCCACCAGCAACCGCAACTTCGAGGGCCGGCAGGGCCGGGGCGGTCGCACCCACCTGGTGTCACCGGCGGTCGCCGCGGCGACGGCCGTCAAGGGCACCTTCGCCACCCCGGAGGATCTCTGATGGAAGCCGTGCGGATCGTCACCGGCACCGCGGTCCCGCTCGACCGCTCGGACGTCGACACCGATCAGATCATCCCGGCCGAGTGGCTCAAGCGGGTCGAGCGCACCGGGTTCGGTCAGGGGCTGTTCGCGTCATGGCGGGACGACCGCTCGTTCGTGCTGAACGACGAGCGCTTCGTCGGGGCATCGATCCTCATAGGCGGCCCCAACTTCGGCACCGGCTCGTCGCGCGAGCACGCGGTGTGGGCGATCATGGACCACGGCTTCCAGGCGGTCATCTCGCCCCGCTTCGCCGACATCTTCCGCAACAACTGCACGAAGAACGGGCTCGTGCCGGTGGTGGTCCCGCCCGACGTCGGGCGGCAGCTGCTCGACGCGGTCGAGGCCGACCCGACCCTCGAGCTGACGATCGACGTCGACCGGCGCACGCTCGAGGCGCCGGCCATCGGCCTCACCTGCGAGTTCCCGCTCGACGACGCGACTCGCGAGCGCTTCCTCGAGGGCCTCGACGACATCGGCATCACGCTCCGCTCCGCCGACGCCATCGACACCTACGAGCGCGATCGCCGCCCCGCCTGGGCGAACTGAAGGCTCGGCCTGGTCTCAGAGACCAGGCCGGTCCTTCACTTCAGGGGATGACCACCGCACGGCCGGTGAGGGTGCCGGCGTCGAGGGCGGCGTAGGCGTCGGCCACCCGCGCCAGCGGGTACTCGTCGACCTGGACCCGCACCCGGCCCTCGGCGGCGAGCGCGATGACGCTGCGGGCGTCGTCGATCGTCGAGCGCTGCACGGCGGTGATGGTGGCTTCGCGCGGCAGGCCGTCGAACCACGGCCGGCGGAACCCGCCACCGCCCGAGCCGACGAGCACGAACGCGCCGCCGCGGCGGACCGCGCCGAGCCCGGCCGCGATCGTCGCGTCGTTGCCCACGATGTCGAGCACCGCGTCCGCCACGAGACCGCTCGGGACCGCGTCGAACACCTCTGCGGCGCCGAGCTCCCGAGCGATGGCCCGCCGTGCCGGGTCGAGGTCGACGGCGACGACGCGGGCCGGCGTGGTCGCCCGCAGGATCTGCACCGCGTACCAGCCGAGCCCGCCGACCCCGATCACCAGGGCGGTCGAGCCCTCGCCGAGCACCGGTCGGGCCCGGCGCACCGCGTGGTGCGAGGTCGCGCCGGCGTCGGTGAGCGGGCCGGCGACCCGGGGCTCGAGGGTGCCGAGGGCCAGCAGCTCACGGGCCGGCGCAACGATGTAGCCGGCCAGGCCGCCGTCCCGGCCGTACCCGCGCCCGGTCTCACCGGAGAGGCAGGCGCTCTCCCGCCCGGCGAGGCAGTACTCGCACCGCCCGCACGAGCTCGGCGACAGGAGCGCGACCGCGTCGCCGGCGGCGAACCCCGTCACTCCGTCGCCCAGCTGCGCGACCCGGCCGGCGGTCTCGTGTCCGAGCGTGAAGGGGACGCGCCACCCGAGGAGGTCCCCGATCTCGCCGGGCATCTCGATCATGGTCAGGTCCGAGTGGCAGAGGCCGCAGCCGGCCACCTCGACGAGCACCTCGCCCGGTCGCGGCTCGGGCACGGGCACCTCGACCAGCTCCGGCGGGCGCTGCCACTCGAGGAGGCGGTAGGCGAGCACCGGCGGTGTCTACCGCACGGGGGTAGGAACCGGCGGTGTCCACCGTCCTCGTGACCGGAGCGACCGGCTACATCGGTGGTCGGGTGGTGCCCGAGCTGCTCCGCGCCGGCCACACCGTCCGCTGCCTCGCCCGCACCCCGGCCAAGCTCGACGACGAGCCGTGGCGCGACCGCGTGGAGGTCGTCCGGGGCGACGTCACCGACGCGGCCTCGCTGGCGACGGCGATGGAGGGCGCCGACGCGGCCTACTACCTCGTGCACTCGATGGGCGGCGACGTCGACTTCTCGGCGCGCGACCGCGAGGCGGCGACCACCTTCCGGCAGGCCGCCGCCGAAGCGGGCCTGTCGCGCATCGTCTACCTCGGCGGCCTCGGACGAGACGACGACCCCACGCTCTCGCGCCATCTCGGGAGCCGCCACGAGGTCGGCCGTGTGCTGGCCGACGGGCCGGTGCCGGTGGTCGAGCTGCGCGCCGCGGTCATCATCGGCTCGGGGTCGGCGAGCTTCGAGATGCTGCGCTACCTCGTCGAGGTCCTGCCGGTCATGGTGACGCCGCGGTGGGTGCACAACCGCTGCCAGCCGATCGCCATTCGCGACGTGCTCGCCTACCTCGTCGCCGCGCTCGACGTCGAGGTCGGACCGTCCGGTCACGACGTCCTCGAGATCGGCGGACCCGACGTCCTCACCTACCTCGACATGATGCGGACCTACGGCGAGGTGGCCGGGCTCGGCAAGCGGCGCGTCCTGCCCGTCCCGCTCCTCTCCCCCAAGCTCTCATCGCTCTGGGTCGGGCTCGTCACGCCGCTGCCGTCGGACCTCGCTCGACCACTGGTCGAGAGCCTCATCAACGAGGTGGTCGTGGGTGACCACCCGGCGTCGGCCGTCATCGACCACCAGCCGATGCCGTTCCGCGAGGCGGTCGAGCTCGCCGTGCAACGGGTCGCCGAGCTGCAGGTGACCACCAGCTGGTCCGACGCCGATCTCCCGGGCCGCACGCCGGCGGACCCGATGCCGACCGACCCGGACTGGGCGGGCGGCAGCCTCCTGTGCGACGAGCAGTCGGTGCGCACCGACGCGCCGCCGAACGCGCTGTTCCGCACCATCTCGGGCATCGGCGGATCACGCGGCTGGTACGTGACGCCGATCCTCTGGAGCCTGCGCGGTTGGGCCGACAAGGTGGTCGGCGGCGTCGGTCTGCGGCGGGGCCGGCGCAACCCCGACATCCTCGGCATCGGCGACGCGGTCGACTTCTGGCGGGTCGAGGCGGTCGAACCCGACCAGCGCATCCGACTGCGGGCCGAGATGCGCCTACCCGGCGAGGCGTGGCTGGAGTGGGACATCGCACCCGACGGTGACGGCAGCCGGCTCACCCAGCGCGCCATCTTCTACCCCCGGGGCCTGTTCGGGCGGGTGTACTGGTACACGCTCATCCCGTTCCACGCGCTGATCTTCGGCCAGCTCGCCCAGCGGCTCGCCGACGCCGCGCTGGCCGGTCAGCTCACCACCCGGGAGAACAGCACGATGTCCTGACGCGGTCCGTCGGCGGAGGTGACGAGCGACCGCAGCGTGCCCTCGTGCTCGAAGCCGGCCCGCCGGAGCACCGCCTGGCTGGCCGTGTTCGCGACGTTGGCGCCTGCCTCGACGCGCGCCACCGACGGCAGGCCGAGCAGCCACTCCGACGTGAGGTAGGCGGCCCGGGTGGCGAAGCCGCGCCGCCGCCACCTCGGGTGCACCGAGTAGCCCATGTTGACGACGCCCATGACCGGGTCGACCCAGAAGATCGACACGTCGCCGGCCGGCGCACCGGTGGGCTCGTCGCAGATCGTGAGCGCGATCCGCTCCCCCAAGAGCCAGTCGCTCTCGGCCCGCTCGATCGCGAGGTGCTGCATCTCGATCGTGTAGGGAACCGCGCGGGTCGACCACCGCTGCGACTCGCGGTCGGCCGAGGTCTCGGTGAGTGCGATCGCGTCGTCGGGATCGCGCGGCCGCAGGCGCACGACGCCGTCGCGCAGCTCGCCGCCGGGCAGGTCGGGGAACGGGCGAGGCCCGGGGCCGTCCGGATCGGTCGCGAGGCGCGCCCACAGCAGGAGGTCCGCTCGGTGACCATCGCGGTCGAACGCCGCGCCCCTGCACACGGCTTCGTAGCTGAAGCCCGCGGCGAGCGCGACGCGCTGGCTGCGCCCGTTCGCCCGCAGCGTCAGCAGCTCGGCCCGCGCCGCGCCCCGGTCGAACGCCAGCTCGACCACTGCACGGGTGGCCGCCGTCGCGATGCCGCGCCCACGCGCCCACGGCGCGACCCAGTAACCGACCTCGACGATGTCGCGCTGCGGGTGGACTCGCAGGCCGATGTGGCCGGCCAACCCGCCGTCCTCGTCGATGGTGTAGGCCGCGCCGCCCCCGGCCCAGAGGGCCGGCGCGCCCACGCGCACCCACTGCTCGGCGTCGGCCCGGGTGTAGGGGGATGGCAGGAGCGGCAGGAACCGCTGCAGCACCTCGTCCGAGCAGGCGAGCGCCATGTCGTCGATGTCGCCCTCGGCGGGCGCCCGCAGCGTGCACGGGCCGGCGACGATGTCCGCGAGCGGCAGATCCACGGCGTCTAGCTTGGCCGGATGCTTCGCGGGTTGCGGTGGCTGCTCTTCCTCGCGTTCGGCGGCGGGCTCGCGCTCTACCTGGTCAAGCTGCTGCGGGGCGATCCTGCACCGGTCTTCGGCGACCTCGAACCGCTGGTTCCCGCGCCGGTTGCTGCGCCGGCGCCGGCGCCCGCGGCCTGGCTCGAACCGAGCGCCGGGCCCCGGCCCGACTACCCCGTCAAGGGCAAGACCAAGAGCGGCATCTACCACCTGCCCGGGATGGCCAACTACGAGCGCACCTCGCCGGACCGCTGGTACCGCGACGAGGCCGCGGCCGAAGCCGACGGCCTCCGCCCCGCCAAACGCTGAAGCTGCGCAGCCGCCAGGCGGAGCGCTAGCGGCTCAGCAGCCCGACGCTGCCGATGCCGTCGGCGGCGAGCAGCAGGTCGCGGACCTCGGCGGGCACCGGCTCAGTGGTCGAGACCACCATCAGCGCGGACGCGCCGTCGGGCGACTTGCCGACGTGCATGTCGTCGATGTTGATGCCGGCGTCGCCGAGGATGGTGCCCACCCGGCCGATGACGCCCTGCCGGTCGTCGTTGCGCACCACCAGCATGTTGCGGGCGGGGGGCACGTCGATGCGGTGATCGTCCACCAGCACGATGCGGGGCTCGCCGTCGATGCCGACGAGCGTCGCCGCGATCGAGTGGTCGCCCCCGGCCAGCGTGATGAGGTTGACGTGGCCGCGTGCGAGCGACGTGGTGGTCGTCTCCCGCACCTCGAGACCACGGTCGGCCGCCATCTGCGGCGCGTTCACGTACGAGACCGGTTCGTCTGAGACGCTGCCGAACAGGCCCTTGAGCACCGCCAGCGTGAGGATGCGGGTGTCGTAGTCGGCCAGCTGACCCTGGTACTCGATCGTCAGGCTGGGCGGCGTGCCTTCCGCCAGCGCGCCGTAGAGGCTGCCAAGCCGCTCGGCCAGCGGGAGGAACGGGCGGATCGTCTCGTTCGCCTCGGCCGCGCTCACGTTGACCGCGAACGGCACGAACTCGCCGTCGAGCGCGAGCCCGACCTGCTCGGCGATCGTGTCGCCGGCCTTGTCCTGCGCCTCGCGCGTGCTGGCGCCGAGGTGCGGCGTGACGACCACCTCGGGCAGCTCGAACAGCGGCGACTCGGTGGTGGGCTCGCTCGCGAACACATCGAGCGCGGCACCACCGATGCGCCCGTCGCGGATCGCCTCGGCCAGGGCCGCTTCGTCGATGACGCCGCCGCGCGACACGTTGACGATGCGCTGGCCCGCCTTCGCCTTCGCCAGGTAGTCGGCGCCGATCATGCCGATGGTGTCGGGCGTCTTCACGACGTGGAGCGTGACGAAGTCCGCAACGGCGGCGAGCTCCTCGAGCGGGAGCAGGTCGATGTTGAGCTGCCTCGCCCGCTCGGGGGCCACGAACGGGTCGTGCGCCACGATGCGCATCCCGAAGGCGCTCGCCCGCTGCGCGACGAGCTTGCCGATGCGGCCGAGCCCGACGATCCCGAGGACCTTGTCGGCCAGCTCGACGCCCTCCCACTTCGACCGCTCCCAACGGCCTGCGGTCAGCGCCTGGTGGGCCTGGGGGATGTGGCGGGCGACCGACAGGAGCATCGCCATCGTGTGCTCGGCGGTCGAGAGGATGTTCGACTGCGGCGCGTTGACGACCATCACGCCGCGCTTGGTGGCCGCCTCGACGTCGACGTTGTCGAGCCCGATGCCGGCCCGGCCGACCACCACGAGGTCCGTGGCCGCCTCGAGCACCTCGGGGGTGACGGTCGTGGCCGAGCGGATGATCAGCGCGTTGGCGCCCTTGATCGCGGTGAGCAGCTCCTCCGGGGACAGCCCCGTGCTCACGTCGACGGTGTGGCCGGCCTGGCGCAGGCGCTCCAGGCCGCCTTCGGCGATCGTCTCGGTCACGAGGACTCTGCTCATGGGTTCATGTTGGCGGGTCTCAGAGCCCGGTCACACCATCGACCGGCACGATGTCGTCCGCCGGGGCGAACCCGAAGACCTCGCCGTAGAACCACAGCTCCGCCTCCAGGGACCGGATGATGTTCGGCGCCTGGCGGAACCCGTGCTGCTCGCCCTCGAACGCGACGTACGCGACGGGGAGGCCCTTCGCCCGCAGCGCGTCGACGATCATCTCGGCCTGGTCGGGCGGCACCACCGCGTCCTCGAGTCCCTGGAACACGATCAGCGGGCAGTCGAAGCCGCCGGTGTGGTGGATCGGTGAGCGCTCCCGGTAGCGCTCCACGTCCTCCGGGTACGGGCCGATCAACCCGTCGAGGTAGCGGGACTCGAACTTGTGGGTGTCACGGGCCAGCGCCTCGCAGTCGGCCACGCCGTAGTGGCTGGCCCCCGCCGCGAACGTGTCGCGGAAGGCGAGCGCGCAGAGCGTCGTGTAGCCACCTGCGCTGCCGCCGCGGATGGCCAACCGCTCGGGGTCGACCACGTCAGCGGCGGCGAGGTGCTCGGCTGCGGCGATGCAGTCGTCGACGTCGACGATCCCCCACTGCCCGTCGAGCTGCTCCCGGTACGGACGGCCGTAGCCGGTGCTGCCGCCGTAGTTGACGTCGACCACGGCGAAGCCACGGCTCGTCCAGAACTGGGTGCCGAGGCTCAGCGTGGGGCGGGCCGCCGATGTCGGACCGCCGTGGCTCAGCACGAGCAGCGGCGGCCGCTCCTCCGGCGGTCCGGTGACCTGCGGGTTGGTCGGCCGGTAGAGCAGCGCGTGCGCCGTGCGCCCGCCGGTCGTCGGGAACGAGATCGGCTCGGGCACCGAGAACAGCGCGGCGTCGATGCCGAGATCGCGGCGCGGTCGCAGCCTCTCGGTCTCGACGTGGCCTTCGGCGGCGAAGCGACAGCGCAGCGGAGCCGCCTCCTCGGTCGGGCCGGCGGCGACCATCGCGAACTCGGCGTCGCCGATCGCCCGCAGCTGGCCGATCTCGGTGAACGGCGTGTCGAGCCGTTCGAGCCGTCCGGTCTCCGCGGCGACGACCGCAAGCGATTGCATCCCGTCCGCGCCGACCGACGCCACGAGCGTGCCGTCGGGCAGCACCGCATACGACGCCTGGCCGAACACCCAGTGCGGCACCCCGATCTCGGCGTCGATCGGGGTGAGCAGCTCCGGGTCCTCGAGCACCAGGTCGCCGCCGGTGAACCGGTAGACGTTCCACCAGCCCGTGCGGTCCGAGGTGGCGAGCAGGCCACCGCCCGCCGTCCACACGGGCTGCACGATCGACTCCGCCGGTCCGCCCGCGACCCGCTCGGCCTCCACGGCGCCGGCATCGGGATCGAACGCGGCCCACCGCAGCTCGGTGCCGTCCCACG
>JAFBAD010000072.1 GCA_019247975.1 Acidimicrobiia bacterium | reverse complement strand
AGTCGCACGAGCGTGTCGATGAGCTTGCGGTTGTCGCGCTGGTGCAGACCGATCGACGGCTCGTCGAGCACGTACAACACGCCGACGAGGGCGGAGCCGATCTGGCTGGCGAGACGGATGCGCTGCGCCTCGCCGCCGGCGAGCGTGCCGGCGCTGCGGTCGAGCGACAGGTAGCCGAGGCCGACGTCGAGCAGGAACCCGAGGCGCGCGTTGACCTCCTTCTGGACGCGTTCGGCGATCAGCCGGTCGCGCTCGGACAGCTCGAGCTCGCGCAGCGCTGCGGCCGCGTTGGCGATCGACATCGCGCAGATGTCGGCGATGTTGTGGCCGCCGACGGTGACGCCGAGCGAGAACGGCTTCAGCCGTGCGCCGCCGCACTCGGGGCACGGCACCTCGCGCATGTAGCCCTCGAACTGCTCGCGCGCGCCCTCGCTGTCGGTGTCCTGGTGGCGCCGCTGGATCCACGGGACCACGCCCTCGTACTGCGCGTGGTAGCTGCGTACGCGGCCGTAGCGGTTCTTGTACCGGACGTGCACCCGGCCGACGCCTTTGCCGTGCAGGATCACGTTGCGCTGCTTGGCGGTGAGGTCGGACCACGGCTTGTTCGCCGGGATCTTCTGCTCCTCGCACACGGACTCGAGCAGTCGGTGGAAGTACTGCGCGTGCCCACCGGCCCACGGCTGGATCGCGCCCTGCGCGATCGACAGCGCCGGGTTGGCGACGACCAACTCGGGGTCGACCTCGAAGCGGGTGCCCAGCCCGTCGCAGTGCTCGCACGCGCCGTAGGGCGAGTTGAACGAGAAGTTGCGGGGAGCGAGCTCGTCGTAGCTGCGGCCGCAGGTGGGACACGCGAGGTGCTGGCTGAAGGTGAGCTTCTCCTCCTCCACCTCGTCGGCCGCGCCCTCGTCCTGGCGCGGGACCAGCTGCACCTCGGCGACGCCGTCGGCGAGCCGCAGCGCGGTCTCCAGCGAGTCGGTGAGGCGCCGCTCGATGCCGGGGCGGCTCACGAGCCGGTCGATCACGACCTCGATCGTGTGCTGCTCGTACCGGGCCAGCTCGACCTTGTCGGTCAGCTCGCGCATCTCCCCGTCGATGCGGGCGCGGGCATAGCCCTGCGTGGCGAGGTCCGACAGGAGGCTCTCGTAGTTGCCCTTCCGGCCCCGCACGACCGGCGCGAGCACCTGGAAGCGGGTGCCCTCCGGGAGCTCGAGCACCCGGTCGACGATCTGCTGGGGCGTCTGGCGGGTGATCACCGTGCCGTCGTGCGGGCAGTGCGGGATGCCGATGCGGGCGTAGAGCAGGCGGAGGTAGTCGTAGACCTCGGTGATCGTGCCGACCGTCGACCGCGGGTTGCGCGAGGCGCTCTTCTGGTCGATCGAGATGGCCGGCGAGAGACCCTCGATGAAGTCGACGTCGGGCTTGTCCATCTGCCCGAGGAACTGGCGGGCGTACGCCGAGAGGGACTCGACGTAGCGGCGCTGGCCCTCGGCGTAGATCGTGTCGAAGGCGAGCGAGGACTTGCCCGAGCCCGACAGACCGGTGAAGACGATCAGCCGGTCACGGGGCAGGTCGAGCGAGATGTTGCGGAGGTTGTGCTCCCGGGCGCCCCGGATCACCAGCTGGTCCACCATCGTCGATCACGTTACCGGCCGGGTGTGACCCGCTGGGGGAACGGGTGTTCGTCACCGTGCGACATGGGTCGCTCGGCCCCGTCCGCTTCACCCGTCGCCCGCCCGGCCGATGGACCGAGGTGCTCCGTCCCGCCGCCGAGCCGCGGCCGTCCCCCTCCCGCGCCGGAGACCCAGCGGGCTCGGTCGTGCTGCTGGTCGGGCTGGTGCTCGTCCTGCCGCTCGCCGTCGGTGGCCTGCTGTGGGTCGCGCCGGGCACCGGCGACCGGGTGGATCCGAACCGCTGGGTCGCGGTGACGCCGGTCGACGCGCTGTCGCTGCTCGTGCTGGTGGTGTGGATCCGCGACCACGGCCGCGCGCTCCTCCGCGCCTCGGCCCGACGCCTCGATCCCGTGTGCGGCTGTGCGCTCGGGCTCGGTGCGCTCCTCCTCCTCTCGCTCGCCGTCCACCCGTCCCCACGGGGCTTCGAGCTCGTCGTCCGGGTGGCCGCGGCGGCTGCCCTCGCCGACACGGTCCGCCGACTGGAGGACCCCCGCAGCCGGCGCACGCTGCTCGCGGCCCTCGTCGTGTCCGGTGCGCTGCAGGCGGTCCTGGGCATGGCGCAGTCGCTGCACGGCCGGCCGTTCGGCCTGCCGGGCCTCGAGCTCGACGGCCGGCTCTACCACTTCGGCTCGTCCTACGCGGGCCGAGGCAGCTTCGACCACCCGTACCACCTCGCGTGCTGGCTGACCCTCGCCTCCGGCGCCGCCGCCCTCGGCCTCCGGCGCGACGCCCGGCCCGGGCCGTGGGCGCTCGGGCTCGCTGTGTGCGCCTGCGGGCTGGCGACCACCTACTCCCGGGCGGCCCTGGTGGGCATGGCTGCGGCCGCCGCCGCGGCTGCGCTCGTGGCGGTCGTCCGAAGGGACCGCCGGGCGGCGGCGATCGTCGGGACCATCGTCGTCGGGTTCGCCATCGGCATGACCGCCTTCGGGTCCGGCTGGATGGCGCGGGCCGACACCTCCACCAGCGCCTCGGCGGTGGACAGCGGCCGGCGCGACCGGGCCGCCGAGGCCGTCCGCCTGATCCGCACCGAGCCGCTCGTCGGCGTCGGCCCCGGCCGCTACGTCCTCGCCCTCGACCACGTGCAGCACGACCTGTCGCTCCCCGCCCACGACCTGACCCTGCAGGTGGCCGCCGAGGAGGGCATCGCCGCCGGCGTGCTCGTCACGATCGCCCTCGGCCTGCTCACGTTGCGGTGCTGCCGCCGGGGTCTCGACGCCCTCCTGGTGCTGCTGCCGACGGTGCCGTTCCTGCTGCTCGACGTCTACCCGTACGCCTTCCCGCTCGGCATCGCGGGCAGCGGGATCTGGCTGGGTCTGCTCGGCGCCGGCTGGACCGATGGGCACGCCACCGGACCCGCCGGGGCGACCGCAGACGCGGCGGACGACCGCGACCATCGGGCCGCCGACGCGCTGGCGGTGCCGGCGTGACCGCGATCCTCTCCGGCGGCACCCGCACCCGTCTCCGTCCCCCGGGCGGGGTCGAGGAGCGCGGCAGCCTCCCCTCGCTCCCGTGGCGCGACATCGTCCGCTGGGCGCTGCTGGGGACGACCGTGCTGCTGGCGCTGGTCTTCGTCGACGTCGCCCGCCACGGCGGCAGCAACCCGGTGAGCCTCATCCAGCCCGGGACGAAGGGCCCGGCCATCGCCGTGGTGCACCAGGACTTCCCGAGGGTCGAGCCGCCGCAGGGCCCCGGCCTCGACGGCCAGATGTTCTACGCGATCGCCCGCGACCCGCTGCACCTCGACCACGCGGCCCGCAGCCTCGACCGGCCCCGCTACCGCCTGCAGCGGCCGCTGCTCCCCTGGCTCGCGTGGCTGCTCCACCCGAGCGGAGGAGGCACGGGTCTCATCGCAGCCCTTTTCCTGGTCGGCCTGGCCGGCATCGTCCTCGGCGCGCTCGCAGCCGGCGTCCTCGGGGTGACCCTCGGCGGACGTCCGTGGCTCGCCGCGCTGGTGCCGCTCCTCCCGGGGAGCTACTGGTCGCTGCGGGTCACCGTCCCCGATGCGCTCGCGCTCGGGCTCGCGCTCGCCGCCCTGGCGCTGTCGGTCCGTCGCCGCCCGGTCGCAGCCGTCCTCGTCGGCTGCCTCGCGGTGCTGGCCAAGGAGCCGACGATCCTGCTGTTCGTCGGCTGGGGCCTGTGGCGCCGAGACCGAGCCGGCGCAGCCCTGGTCGCGGTGCCCGGGCTCGTGATGGGCGCCTGGATGGCGTGGCTGCGGGTGCAGCTCCCGGGCCGTGAGCACGGCCTCGGCGAGCTCGCGCTGCCGCCGCTGTCCGGCCTGGTCGACGCGACCCGCCACCTCTGGTTCGGCGGACACGAGCTGGTCGGCATGGCCTCGTCGGTCGCCGCCCTGGTCGTCGGCCTTATCGTGCTCGTCGTCCGCCGGGGCCATCCGCTCTGGTGGCCGACCGTGGTGCTCCTCGCGTTCGCCACCGTGATGGGCAGCAACGTGATCGGGATGAACTTCGGCGGCA
>JAFBAD010000360.1 GCA_019247975.1 Acidimicrobiia bacterium | reverse complement strand
GGGCCGATGGGTTCACCGCGTCCCCCCCGCCCCGAAGGAGCCCGCTGTGTTCGCTCGCCTCGGCCGTTGGTGCCATGACCACCGCCGAGCCGTGATCGTGCTGTGGGTCGCCTCGGTGATCCTCGGTGGGGTCGTGCTCGGAGTGGTCGGCAAGCAGTCGAAGTCGCAGTTCGAGCTGCCGAACGTCGAGAGCAAGAAGGGCTCGGACATCCTCGACGCGAACTTCGGCGGCCAGGGCGCCGGCTTCGGCGGCAACATCGTCTTCCGCGCCGACCGCAGCGTGAAGGACCCGTCGGTCAAGGGGCCGATGACGAAGTTCCTCGCGGCGGTCGACGACATCCCCAAGGTCACCGTGTCGAGCCCGTACGCGCCCGGGGGCGAGCGTCAGACCTCCCAGCGGGGTGCGACTGCAGGGAAGCTCGCGTTCGCCGACGTCGAGCTTCCGAACATCACGAACGAGCAGGCGTCCAAGATCAGGGACAAGATCAACGCGCGCACCCCGCACATCGAGGGTGTCGACATCGAGCTCGGCGGTGAGGTCTTCGCCGACTTCCAGGCGCCGTCGTCCGAAGCGCTCGGCCTCGCGTTCGCGGTGGTGATCCTGCTGCTGGCGTTCGGCTCCGTGCTCGCGATGGGCCTACCCGTCGGCGTCGCGCTGGCCGGCATCGCGGTGGGTTCGATCGTCGCCGGCCTGTTGAGCCACCTCGTCGCCGCGCCGGACTTCGCCAGCATCCTCGGCGTGATGATCGGCCTCGGCGTGGGCATCGACTACGCGCTGTTCATCGTCACGCGCTTCAGAGAGAACATGCACAACGGCCACGACGTGCGCCGGTCGACGATCATCGCGATCGACACGGCCGGGCGAGCCGTCTTGTTCGCCGGCACCACGGTCTGCATCTCGTTGCTCGGCATGATCATCATGGGCATGAGCTTCGTGACCGGGCTCGCGGTGAGCGCGGCGGCGGTCGTCGCGATCACCATGGTCGCGTCGCTCACCCTGCTGCCGGCGCTGCTCGGCTTCGCCGGGTCGAAGGTCGAGGTGACGCGGTGGCGCGGCCTCCTCGCGGCGGGCCTCGTCGCGCTCGCGCTGGTCGGTGCCGGTCTGGGCCTGCCTGCCGTGGCGATGCCGCTCGTCCTGCTGGCCGTCATCACGCTCGTCGTGGGCATCTTCTGGAAGCCCCTCAAGCGGCAGGTCCCGCGCCGTGAGCGGCCGGAGCTGCGCCGCACCTTCGCCTACCGGTGGAGCCGGGTGATCCAGCACCACCCCTGGCGGGCGGTCATCGGCGGCTTGGTCGTGCTGCTCGTCCTCGCCTCGCCGATCCTCGCGCTCCGCCTCGGCTTCTCCGACGAGGGCAACTACCCGAAGGACACCCCGACCAAGAAGGCCTACGACCTGCTGGCCGAGGGCTTCGGGCCGGGGTTCAACGGCCCGCTGATCCTGGCGTCCGACGCGCCCCGCGGTGGGACCGACCAGGGCGCGCTGCAGCGGGTGCAGGCCGCGGTCGCGAAGGATCCGGGCGTGGCGTTCGCCTCGCCCGCCATCACGAGCCCGAACAAGAAGGCGGTGCTGTGGCGGATCATCCCGACCACCGCACCTCAGGCCGAGAAGACGACGAAGCTCGTCGACCGGCTGCGCACCGACGTGCTGCCACAGGCGACGAAGGGCTCGGGTCTCGCCGTGTCGGTCACCGGCTCCGTGGCGATCGGCGTGGACTTCTCGAAGTACCTGGCGTCCCGGTTGCCGTGGTTCCTCGGCGCGGTCCTCACGCTGTCGTTCGTCCTGTTGATGGTCGTGTTCCGCTCGGTCCTCGTGCCGCTCAAGGCCGTGATCATGAACCTGCTGTCGATCGGCGCCGCCTACGGCGTGATCGTCGCGGCGTTCCAGTGGGGCTGGGCCGGGCCGCTGCTGCACATCGGCGCGGCGCCGATCGAACCGTTCATGCCGATGATGCTGTTCGCGATCGTCTTCGGTCTGTCGATGGACTACGAGGTGTTCCTGCTCTCCCGGGTGAAGGAGGAGTGGGACCACACCGGCGACAGCCGCCTCTCGGTGGCCGACGGCCTGGCCGCCACGGCCCGGGTGATCACCGCGGCGGCGCTGATCATGGTGTTCGTCTTCGGGAGCTTCCTGCTGGAGAACCAGCGCACGATCAGGCTCTTCGGTCTCGGCCTCGCGACCGCGGTCTTCCTCGACGCGACGATCGTCCGCATGGTGCTCGTGCCGGCGACGATGGAGCTGCTCGGCGACCGCAACTGGTGGGTGCCGCGCTGGCTCGACCGCATCCTCCCGCACATCGAGGTGGAAGGCCGCGACGTGACCGACGAGGAGCCGGAGCTCACCGAGCCCGAGCTCGAGCGGGTCTAGCTCCTCGAACCGGGTCGGCGCACGACCGCGTTCCTACCCCCTAGACAGAACGGGTGCCTGAGCCCGAGGAGAGGTCCGTCGTCGCTCCCATGCAGGGAACGGTCGCGTCCGTCGAGGTCGCCGAGGGCGACGAGGTCCACGCCGGTCAGACTGTCGTCGTCCTCGAGTCCATGAAGATGGAGCACCTGGTCGCGGCGGACGAGGCGGGCCGGGTCACCGCGGTCGCCGCCGTCGTGGGCGAGACCGTCCACCCGGGCGAGGTGCTGGTGTCGGTCGACGTTTCCGGGACTTCGTCCCGGCCATCGCCGGGAAACCGTCCCGAGAACGTCGCGCGCGGCGCCCGGGCCGACCTCGGCGACGTGCTCGCCGCGCATCAGGTGGGGCTCGACGAGCAGCGGCCCGAGGCGGTCGAGCGCCGGCACGGCCGCGGCCAGCGGACCGCGCGGGAGAACGTGGGCGATCTGGTCGACGACGGGACCTTCGTCGAGTACGGGCCGTTGGCGGTGGCCATGCAGCGGCGCCGCCGGGACCCCGATGACCTGGCCCGCTCGACGCCGGCCGACGGGCTGGTCGGTGGGGTCGGGCGCATCGACGGCCGGCCGGCGGTCGTGATGTCCTACGACTACACCGTCCTCGCCGGCACGCAGGGCTGGCAGAACCACCGCAAGAAGGACCGGCTCTTCGAGCTGGCCGAGCGCCAGCAGCTCCCGGTCGTCCTGTTCGCCGAAGGCGGTGGCGGCCGTCCCGGTGACGTCGACGCGCCCGGCGTGACCGGCCTCGACTGCATGGCCTTCGCCCTGTTCGCCGAGCTGTCGGGGCTGGTGCCGCTGGTCGGCATCACCTCCGGGTACTGCTTCGCCGGCAACGCCGCGCTCCTCGGTTGCTGCGACGTGGTGATCGCCACCGAGGGCTCGTCGATCGGCATGGGCGGTCCGGCGATGATCGAGGGCGGCGGCCTGGGCGTGGTGCCACCGCGCGAGGTCGGGCCGTACGACGTGCAGTGGGCCAACGGCGTGATCGACATCGGCGTCGCCGACGAGGCCGGCGCGGTCGACGCGGCGCGTCGCTACCTGTCGTACTTCGGCCCGCAGAGCGATGCGGGCTGGACCTGCGCCGACCAGGCCGCACTGCGCGACCTCATACCGGAGAACCGCGTGCGGGTCTACGACGTCCGCTCGGTCATCGACGCGCTCTGCGACGTCGACTCGGTGCTCGAGCTCCGCCGCGGCTTCGGTGCCGGGATGGTCACCGCACTCGCCCGCGTCGAGGGCCGGCCGCTCGGCATCGTCGCCAACGACCCGATGCACCTCGGCGGCGCGATCGACGCGGACGCAGCGGACAAGGCCGCCCGCTTCATGCAGCTGTGCGACGCGTTCGACCTCCCGCTGCTGTTCCTGTGCGACACGCCGGGCTTCATGGTCGGCCCCGAGATCGAGCGCCAGGCCCAGGTACGCCACGTGTCCCGCATGTTCGTGACCGGCGCCAACGTCTCCGTGCCGGTCGGCACCATCGTGTTGCGCAAGGGCTACGGGCTCGGCGCGCAGGCGATGGCCGGCGGCAGCTTCAAGGCGCCGCTCTTCTGCGTGTCGTGGCCGACGGGGGAGTTCGGTGGCATGGGCCTCGAGGGCGCGGTGCGGCTCGGGTTCCGCAAGGAGCTCGACGCGATCGCCGACGAGGCCGAGCGCGAGGCGCTCTTCCAGCAGATGGTCGCCCGCAGCTACGAGGTCGGCAAGGGCCTCAACGTGGCGTCCCACTTCGAGATCGACGACGTCATCGACCCGGCCGACTCCCG
Organism: Acidimicrobiia bacterium; assembly: GCA_019247975.1. GTDB lineage: Bacteria > Actinomycetota > Acidimicrobiia > Acidimicrobiales > Iamiaceae > JAFBAD01. The sequence goes on along the minus strand of JAFBAD010000360.1, from coordinate 6,689 downwards.
CGCCTGGATCACCAGCGCCTTCGGTGCGTGGACGCCGCCGCCCAGGTCCGGCAAGAAGCGCCCGAACATCGACACGTGGTAGCGACGCTGCGCAGCAGGTCGAGCGTCAGAGGTGCTCGGCGAGCTCGATGCCGACCTCGGCCGCATCCTCGGCGGCCCCCGGTTCGTCGAGGGCGGGGTCGAGGCCGTTGCGGGCCCGGCTGATCTGCACCGCGACGATCGCCACCACCGCGGCCGCCATGTTGCCGGCCAGCCACGCGACCTTCGCGCCGTCGAGGCCGTCGTCGGGCACGAGCACGAGCGCAGGCGCCACGATGCCGATGGTCAGCGCGGCGGTGATGGCCACGGTCGCGAGGTTGCGGTGGAGGATGCGCACCTCGGACAGGTAGAGCGACGTGATGGCCCAGGGGATGCCGGCGGCCACCATGGCCGGGAGGATGTCGGCCGCCTTGTGGTACTCGGCGCCGTAGACGCTCGTGATGACGTCGTTGCCGAGGAACACCACGACCGTGCCGGCGACCATCAGCGCAAGCGCGAGCCACATGGCCAGGCGCAGCTGGTGGTGCACGTGCGCACCGTCCTTGCCGCCCTCGGCCAGCAGGGCCTGACCGATCGCGGTGGGCACGTAGAACGCGACCGCGACGATGCCCCAGGCGACGTTGAAGCTGGCGTACGCGTTGTCGGTGACGTTGGCGAGGACGATGACGGGTAGCAGGAAGTACGGCGCCTGGTACGCGAGGGTCGAGAGGTAGTTGACGGCCGAGTAGCGGATCGCCGCGTCGGTGCGGTCCGGCTTCGGGCCGAGCCGGTGGCGCCCGTCCGCGACCCGGGGCACCCACAGCGCGCCGATCACGCCGGAGATGGCCATGGGCCCGGTCGCGGCGACGAACAGCCAGAACGACCGGTGGTCGTCCGACACGTGCTGGAAGAGGAAGAGCAGCGGGAACCGGGCGAGGCCGACGAGGCTGATGCGGACGAGGACGAGGTTCCACCGGCGGGCGGTCATGCAGCGCACGTCGACGATCAGCGACAGCGCCGCGCCGACGACGATCACCGCGAACAGCAGCGGACCGAGCACCGGGTTGACGTCGGTGAGCAGGCCGGTGGCCGAGCCGTGCAGGAGCCCGACGTACGCGAACCCGAACACCAGCGAGCTCACGATCGTGGCCAGCACCGCCCACGTGAACGTGGTGTCGGAGTCGGCATCCCGACCGGCCGCGTAGCGGGCCAGGGAGACCGGCAGCCCGAGCCCCGCGAGGTAGGTCACGAAGAGGACGGAGGTGAACAGCTTCCCGCCCGCGCCGACGACGTGCTCGGCGTCGAGCCGGGCCGCGATCAGCCAGAAGACCGCGCCCGACAGCGCTTGGATCGCCGCGCCGACGACCAGGACCGCCGAGCCGGTGAGGAGGTGGCGGTGGCCCTGCGTGCCGGCCGGCCGGAAGCGGGCGAGCGTCGCCGCGCCGAAGCGGGAGGGTCGCTCGGTCACAGTGGACCGAGCGTACCTGTCGACCCTCTTCCCGCTAGACAGGGCCGATGGCGGAGGTCCGGTGACCGCGAAGGGCACCGGGCGGCGCCGGCCCCGCCTCGACGAGGACGGGCTGGCCGGGTGGGAGGAGCTGGGGCGCGACGACGAGCTCGAGGACGTCGTGCTCAGCGGGGACTTCTCGTGGGCCGAGATCGAGCTCGCCGCGCTGCGCCAGTCGCGCGTCGAGGGCGCGGTGTTCACCCGGGCGCGGCTCGTGCGCGGCTCGTTCGTCGACTGCGTGATCGTCGACAGCGAGTGGTCCGGTGCGGAGCTGGAGGACTGCCGCTTCGAGCGGGTCGAGTTCCGTCACTGCCGGATGTCGGGCGTGCAGGTGGACCTGAACACGTTCACGGATGTCGCCCTCGTCGACTGCACGGTCGAGGGCGGGAACTTCCGCATGTCGAGGTGGGAGCGGGCCGAGCTGCGCGACTCGCACCTGGTCGAGTGCGACTTCACCGGCGCGTCGCTGCCGGGCAGCGCCATCCTGGGCTGCGATCTGACCGACGCCGATCTGTCGACGTGTGACCTGGCCGGGGCCCGGCTCCACGGGACCCGCCTGGACGGCGTCCGGGGCGGCGACGCACTCCGAGGGACCACGTTGGGGAGCGACCAGCTGGTCCCCGCCGCACTCGCGGTGTTCCGGGCCCTGAAGGTCACCATCGACGACGAGGACGACGACGACGAAGGCGACGGCGGGTGAGCGAGATCACCTTCCCCGGCGCGCGCCGTCCGGATCGGTCCCGGCGGGTGGACTCGCACGGCATCGGGCTGTCGGTCATCGAGTGGGGCGACCCCGGCGACCCACCGGTCCTCCTGACCCACGGCGGCTTCGACTTCGCGGGCACCTTCGACGTGTTCGCGCCGATGCTCGCGGCCGCGGGCTGGCGGGTGGTGGCCTGGGACGCGCGGGGCTGCGGTGACTCCGACCGGGCCGACCTCTACAGCTGGGAGGCCGACATCCGCGACGCGTTCGCGGTGATCGACTCGATCACCGACGCGCCGCTGCCGATCATCGGGCACAGCAAGGGCGGCTCGCAGATGCTCCAGCTGGCCGAGGCCGCACCGCACCGGGTCACCCGGATCGTCAACCTCGACGGCCTGCCGTCGCGCCGCTCGTGGCCGGACGTCCCGGAGCACACCCGCACGAAGCTGCTCGCCAACGAGCTGTCCGGCTGGCTCGACCACCGCCGGGCCGTCGTCGACAAGCAGCGCAAGCCGGGCACGCTCGACGAGCTGGCCGAGCGACGGGGCCGCATGAACCCGCGCCTCACCAAGGACTGGCTCCGCTACCTCGTGTCGGTCGGCGCGCGCGAGGACGAAGACGGGTGGCGCTGGAAGATCGACCCGATGATCCGCATGGGCGGGTTCGGGCCGTGGCGGCCGGAGTGGTCGATGTGGCGCCTGCCCGCGCTCGGCATGCCGGTGCTCGCGGTGCTCGGCATGCAGCCGGAGGTCATGGGCTGGGGGACCGGGCCGGAGGACGTGCTGCCGTACCTGCCGCCGAACGGCCGCTTCGTGCAGCTCGAGGACGCAGGCCACTTCGTGCACATCGAGCAGCCGGAGGTGGTGGCCGACCTGGTCCTGGAGTTCCTCACGTGATCGTCCGGCACGGCCGGATCGACCTCGCGCTCCACCGGCTGCGTGCGGGCGAGGGCCGGGCGCTGCTCCTGCTGCACGGGCTCGGCGAACGCGCACCCGACGAGGTGCCGGCTGCGGCGCAGGACTGGCCGGGCCCGATCTGCGCGCTCGACTTCACCGGGCACGGCGAGTCGACCGCGCCGAAGAGCGGCGGCTACACGTCGGAGATCCTGATGGGCGACGTCGACGCGGCCCTCGAGGCGCTGGGCGAGGCCACGTTGGTCGGCCGCGGCCTCGGCGCGTACGTCGCGCTGCTCGTGGCCGGTGCCCGGCCGACGCTCGTGCGCGGCGCGGTGCTGGCCGACGGACCGGGCCTGGCCGGCGGCGGGCACAGCCCCGGCTCACCGGCGTTGCTGCTCCCACCCGCGGGCGCGCAAGGGCCGCCGGATCCGTGGGCCCTGCTCGAGCTGTCCCGCGACATCCGGCCGCCCGACTACGCGCAGTCCTACGTGCGGCTGGCCGTGCAGTTCTCCGGCCTCGACACGCCCATCTCCGTCGCCGCGGCGGTGCGCCCACCGTGGCTGGAGGCGGTCGCGACGGAGCCCGGCGTGCTCGTGGCACCGGTCGCCGACGCGCTGCAGCGGTACGCCGAGTGACCTTCGAGCTGGCGGCGTTCCTCCGCACCACCCTTCCGCTCGATCTCGGTCGACTGGCCGCGATGGACAGCGGGCGGTACCACTCGATCTGGCTGCCCGATCACCTCGTGAGCTTCTGGCCCGACGCGATCTGGACGCCGGAGTTCACCGATCTCGCCGAGGTCTCGCACTCACCGCACCGCCACCTCGACGCGTTCGCGATCGCCGGGTCGGTCGCGTCGCTGACCGAGCGGGCCGCGATCGCGACGAGCGTGGTCGACACCGTGCGGCGCCACCCCGTGATGCTGGCGCAGTCGGCCGTGACCCTCAGCCACCTCTCCGGCGGCCGGTTCATCCTCGGGCTCGGCAGCGGCGAGCGGGAGAACACGGTGCCGTACGGGTTCGACTTCGCGCATGCGGTCGACCGGTTCGAGGAGGCGCTGCAGGTCATCCGGCTGCTCTGGGCGACGGATGGTCCGGTCGACTTCGACGGCGCCCACTTCCGGCTGCACGAGGCCCGGCTCGACGCGGAGCTCCACGACGGGTGTCCACCCCCCATCTGGATCGGCGCCAACGGGCCGCGGATGCTGGCGATCGCCGGACGCCACGCCGACGGCTGGTGGCCGACCGGCAGCGACGGACCGGAGGAGTACGCCGCGAAGCTCGCGCTGGTCCGCCGGGCCGCGGAGCAGGCCGGCCGAGATCCGCTGGCGATCGCGCCGGCCAAGATGATCGTCTGCCTGCTCGGGGAGGCCGACGAGATCGCCGAGATGCTCGAGCGACCGCTGGTGAAGTCGCTGGTGCTGCAGCTGACCGCGGAGAGCCTGCGGGTGCGTGGGCATCAGCACCCGATGGGGGAGCGGTGGCGTGGGATCCAGGACATCCAGCCCGACCGCCTGCCGCGCGAGCGGCTCCTCCAGCTGTTCGTGGAGGTCGACGGTGAGGCGATCCTGTCGGTCGTCCCGCACGGCACGCCGAAGGAGGTGGCGCGCGACATCGCGGCGTTCCACGAGGCCGGGCTGCAGGTCGCGTCGGTCCTCGACTACAGCGGCATGGCCGGCCAGGCGTTCGCGGCCCGCTCGGCCGACAAGGTGCGCGAGACCGAGGACGAGGTCATGCGGCTGATCGGGGAGCGCGGGTGACGGCGGCCGCTCTGCAGGTCGACGCGCTGCTCGACGCGGCCGAGCGCGCGACCGGTCTGTCCGATCACGGCGACGACACCCTGGGCGAGCGGGTCGAGATCGTGCTCGACGCGGTGCGCACGTCCGGCCTCGACGACGCCGGGCGGGCCGCCGCGGTCGAGACCATCCACGGGCTCCTCACCGCGCGGCTCGGCTTCTTCCACGACCGCACGCGGTTCCCGCTCGCGGACGAGCAGATCGTGCGGCCGATGTTCGCGACCGGCGAGCCCCGCTCGGGCACGACGCTGCTGCACGCGCTCATGTCGGTCGACCCCGGCGCTCGCGCGCTGCGCTTCTGGGAGGTGATGTACCCGACCCCGCCGCCCGGTCCGGCGGCGGCCGACGACCCGCGACGGGCGGCGGCCGACGACGACTGGCGGGACATCCTCGAGCGCATCCCGGCCTGGTTGGTGAGCCACCCGTACAACGACCTGCTGGGTGACGGGCTGCCGGAGTGCGAGCGGACGTGGGCGTTCGACTTCCGGGCCATGACACCGAGCGCGTGGTGGCGGGTGCCGATGCTGATGCGCCCCGCGCTACCGCAGGATCCGGTCGCGCAGTACCGCATCCACCGGATGATGCTGCAGCACGTGCAGTACGGACGGCCCGAGCGGCGCTGGGTGCTGAAGGGGTTCCACGGGCACCGCCTCGCCGCGCTGTTCGAGACGTATCCCGATGCGTGCGTCGTCTGGATCCACCGCGACCCGGTGCAGGTCATCGCGTCGCAGATCACCGCGTTCGGCCAGATCAACGAGTGCCTCGCCGGCTCGCTCGACTGGCCGGCGTACGCGGCTGCGCAGCTCGCGTCGTCGAAGCAGAGCTTCCTCGCGCACCTCGACGAGCCGCTCGTCGACGACGCGCGCATCCACCACGTCCGCTACCCGGACTTCGTGCGCGACCCGGTCGGCGTGATCCGCGACTTCTACGAGCGGTTCGACGTGCCCTTCACGGCCGGGGCCGACGCGGCGATGCGCGCCTACCTCGAGCACAACCGGAGCGACCGCTACGGACGGTTCGTGTACTCGACCGACGTGCTGGCGGTCGATCTCGAGGAGCTGCACCGCGAGCTGGCGCCGTACCGCGAGCGGTTCGGCCTGACCATCGAGACGAGGGCGTAGCGCATGGCCTATGGCGACGGCGAGCACGACGAGACGTTGCGGGATGCATGGCACGAGTTCTGCGACCGGCTGAAGGCCGCAGGCGACCTGGCCTTCAAGGACACCAACGCGGCGAACCCCCTGCAGCGAGCCGATGCCTTCCGCTATCTCACCCAGAACCTCGGGCAGGCCTTCGACCTCGCGCTCGAGACGAAGGACACCCGCTTCCCGGTCATCCACCCGTTCTGCGGACCGGCTCGCAAGCTGGGCGGCGACAACGCCGACTTCGTCTACCTGCAGGCGTGGATCGACGGCTCGTCGACCTACAAGATCACCGGGAACCGCGGCAGCGCCCGCTTCCTCAACTTCACCGTGCAGGGTCCCCGGCCCGACACCGACGTGTACTACGGGGCCGACCACCCGAACCTGCACGAGCCCTTCGGGGACACGCCCGAGGCGAACCTGGTCGGCGAGGATCTCGTGAGCGAGTGGGACGGCAGCTTCGTCCTCTACGTCGGCGGGCCCGAGCGGGGACCGAACTGGCTGCCGACGACGCCGGGCTCGCGCAAGCTGTTCCTCCGGCAGGGCTTCGACCGGTGGGATGAGGAGTCCGCGCAGTTCCGCATCGAGCGGGTCGACCTGCGCGAGCCACGACCGCTGCCCACCCCGGCGG
>JAFBAD010000275.1 GCA_019247975.1 Acidimicrobiia bacterium | reverse complement strand
TCGCTCTGCACCTCCTCGTAGCGGCGACCGATGAACCGCTTGGCCGACGAGATGGTCCCCTTCGGGTTCAAGATCGCCTGCCGGCGGGCGAGTTGACCGACCAGCCGCTCACCCTGCTCGGTGAACGCGACCACCGACGGGGTGGTGCGCGATCCCTCCGTGTTCGGGATGACCGTCGGTTGTCCACCTTCGATGGTGGCGATCACCGAGTTGGTCGTGCCGAGGTCGATGCCGACCGCTTTCGCCATGAGGTTCGGCTCCTTTCAGGCGACGGGATGGAGGCGGGTGTGATTTCGACGCTCGCGCCGGGCGCGAAGCGCTACATCACGAGGTCGCGTGGTACGGACGGTCACCTGGCAGGGCGCTGCGTCGGTAGCACTACGCGCTTTCACGCAGCGCGACGCGGGCGAGCATCACCCGGGATTCGATGCCGAGCTTGCGGAAGACGTGGCGGAGGTGGAAGTCGACGGTGTGACGGGAGAGGTACATGCGCCCGGCCACCTGCTGGTTCGTCAGGCCCTCGGCGACGAGCTCGGCGACCGTCCGCTCGGTGTCGGTCAGGCTCTCCCAACCGGAGACGGGTCGAGCGTCACGGCTCCAATGCCCGGATCGGACCCCCATGTCGCGAAGGCGGGCACGGATGCGCGCGCTGTCACGGTTCGCGCCGCACGCGAGGTAGCCGTCGGCCGCCCGTTCGAACCAGGATCGGGCTGCGCACCGCTCGCCGCGCATGAGGCGGAGCGTCGCAGCGTCCTCGGCGGCCGACGCGCTCGCCCACGGCGACCGGTGCGTCGAGGCCGCGAGCTCCGCTCCGGCCGGGTCGTCCTGCGCCAGGCCGCAGGCATGGGCGGCCGAGGCGACGACCGATCGATAGCGGGAGTTGTCGGCGGCCAGGTCCTCCACCGTTCGGGTGACCCCTCTCACACGACGGTCGTCGCCGACAGCGAGGGCGACTCGCACGAGCCACGCCGCAGCGCTCGGCTCCTCGAGGAGCAGGCATCGATCGCTGGCGAGCAGATCGAACGCGGCCTCGGAGCCCCCGTCGCCGAGCACAAGCGCCCCCTGCGCGTCACAGAGGCGCACCGCAGACCAGTTGCAATGGGCGGTGCCGAACGGCAACCGGCCGATCGGGTCCTGTTGCCGCCACGCGTCCATCTGCTGGCCGGCCTCGCCGAGCTCACCACGCTGCAATGCGATCGAGATCAGCACGTCCCGAGCGAGGGGCAGCAGCGCTCCGGTGCCGCACTCCGCTGCTATGTCCACCGCGGTTCGAGCATGCTCTCGTGCCGCATCGGTGCGGCCACACAGCAGCTCGACGCGCGCAGCGAACGCCGCCGGTGCCGGCGCCCAGAGTGGATCGTCTCGCAGCGTGATCTCATGGCTCGCCGCCACCAGGCATGCCTGGGCCTCGTCAGGCCGCCCGAGCGTCGCGAAGATGACCGAGAGGGCGAATCCGGGGTATCCCCCTCCGTCGTCATCTTTCGTGCAGCACCCGTCTGCTCCCCAGAGAAGCTCGAGCGCCGTGTCGACGACGCCTTCCCTCCAGGCCAGAGCGGCCTGGGCCACAAGGGCCACCCGGGCTCGTCCGTCATCGCTCGCGCCGGGGTCGATGGGACGAGGTCGCGGTGCTCGGAGGGCCTGGACCGCAGATGGGGGGGATGCCATGCACGCACCGTGGGTCGCGGATCGCACGCAGCGCCTCGCCCCAATGGGCCGAGAACCGGGGCCCCACGGCACCGCGACCGGAACTGGATCGACGAACCGGCGCGGTCGGCACGCGGACCAGGGCGAAACGATCGCCGGTATTCGCCCCAGTGGGACGACATACCCGTGGGTAGAAAGGACAGGGCCCCGCTCCGTCACCCGGGTGAGGGACACGAGAAGGGCAGGTCTGCATGACCGGAACCGCTTTTGCGTCCACGACGGGGTCGAGTCGGTCGCCTCTCCGTGACTGATCCGGGCGGGATCATCGAACCTTCGCTGCGCGAACAGCTCTCCAGCCTCCAAGCTCTGCTCGCGCTGGCCATGCGCATGACGGACACGACCGGTGAGCACCAGATCATCCGCCTGGCCGCCACGGCCGTACCGTCGCTGGCCGCGTGCCGGCTCGTCGGCGTGTACCTGTTGGACGACGGATGGCAGCACGCGCCCGACGAGATCGCGGAGCGACACGTTCTCGTGGAGGTGGAGACCCAGCTCGCCGTCGTGAGCAACGCGGGTGGCGCGATCGCCGCAGGCCAGGACGCATGGGGATGGGCGTTCCCGCTGCGCAGCCTGGGCGGTCACCTCGGCTTCCTCACCCTCAGCGCGGACCTCGAGCCGGCATCCGGCCAGCAGTTCCTGCTAAGGGTCCTCGCGCAGCAGACGGGCGTCGCGCTCGCGAACGCACGGCTCCACGCCCGGCAGCGTGCCCAGGCGGCCGAGCTCCTGGCGACGAACACCCGCTTGGCCGAGACGGTCGAGGCGCTCGAGCGGAGCACCGCCATCCACGACCGCCTGACCCGAACGGCCACTGCCGGCGAGGGTCAGGACGGGATCGCTCAGGCCGTGCACGAGCTGACGGGGTTCGCAGTGGCCGTGGAGGATCGCTACGGGAACCTGCGGGCGTGGGCAGGACCGGGCCGTCCGGAGGAGTACCCGAAGGACCCTCCCGACCAGCGGGAGGCGTTCATTCTCCGTGCACGTGACACGGAGGGTCCGATCCGACACCAGGGCCGGCTGCTGGCGTTGGCCTGCCCTCGTGACGACATCGTCGGCGTGCTGGCGCTGATCGATCCCGAGCAGCGCGCCGAAGGCGAAGCCCGGCTGGCCCTCGAGCACGGCGCGACCGTGCTTGCCATGGAGCTGGCGCGACTCGCCAGCATCGCCGAGGTCGAGCTCCGCCTCAGCCGCGACCTCGTCGACGACCTCCTGTCCGGCCTCGACGAGGCCAGCGCTGTCACGCGGGCCGAGGCCCTCGGCTACGACCTCGAGCGGCCCCATCGTGTGCTCGTCGTGGAGGTGGTGCCCGAGGTGGAGGACCGACTGGAGCTGTTCAACGCGGTGCGCCGGTCCGCTCGTGACCTCGGTGTCGGGTCGCTCCTGGGACGTCGTGGCCAAACCGTCGTGGTGCTGTCCGACACGGAGCGCCCGTGGGAGCAGCTTCGATCGAGCATCAGTCGCGAGCTGCGGGGTGCACGCTGCCGGTTGGGCGTCGGTGGGGTGTGTGACAACGTGAGCGACGTCCCGCGCTCCCATCGGGAGGCGATGATGGCCCTGCGGGTCCTCGCCGTCGTCGGCGGGAGCGACAGGGCGATCGCGTTCGACGAGCTCGGCGTGTACCGGCTCCTGGCCGGCATCGAGGACCTCACGGAGGTGGAGCGGTTCGCGCACACCTGGTTGGGCGCACTGATCGCGTACGACGAGAACAAGGAGTCGTCCGAGCTCGTCACGACCCTCGGGGAGTACCTCGACCGCGGAGGAAACTACGACGCCACCGCTCACGCGCTCGCCGTGCACCGCAGCACCCTCAAGTACCGGCTGCAACGCATCCGGGACATCACCGGCCACGACCTCAGCCTGCCCGACACCCAGTTCAACCTGCAGCTCGCTCTGCGGGCCTACCGGACGACGCAGGTCGTCCGGCACTGGCCGAACTGAGCCCAGCGCTGCAGTCCACTACGAGAGATGGGGATGTCGCCTCGGGTGGGATGCGTCAGCCTCGAGCGCCATGTCGAGCCTGGGGTCACCTCCGTGACGTCCGGTCACTGGACCTTCGGCGACGAGAGCGAAGCCGTCGGCCCGGCGACGATCACCGTGGTGAACGGAACGAGCTTCGTCATATGCGAGCGCAACGGCGACGTCACTACTCGCGGCGTGCAGGGCGTGTTCGTGGCCGACACCCGACTCTGCTCCTCTCTCGCCCTGCTCGTCGACGGTCAACCCTGTGAGGGCCTCGCCGTAGCCGTGGATCACCCGTACTCGGCTCGCTTCGTCGGTCGGTCCGCCGACCGGACCCTGATCGTCAGCCGGTCCATGCGCGTCGACTGCGGTGCTTCCGTCGGCGTCGAGCTGCTCGATCGGAGCGGCACGGACCGCGTGGTCGCGGTCGAGGTGCTCGCGGTCTCCGACCTCGCCGACGTGTTCGAGGTGAAGGAGGGCCGGACCCGCGGGTCGATGTTGCCGTGGACGCCCGAGGCCGCCGGCTGCGGCATGAGGGTCGACGATGCTGACGGTCGGCGCGCCGCCGTCGTCCGCGTCGATGCGCCGGCCGAGCTGCTCGAGGGCGGCCGGTTGAAGTTGGCTGTGCCGTTGCCCGCTCGGGGCCGCTGGACCTGCTGCTTCGAGATCATCGCCGCTCGGGACGGGGTCGAGCTCCCACTCGGCGACGCGACCGGCCCTGACCGGTACGCCCCTCCGTTCGCCGCCTCGATCGTCCGGTCGGACATCGCCGGTCTCTCGCGGGCGGTCGACCACGCGATCGCCGACCTCGCCGCTCTGCGGATCGTCGACCCGGCGCACCCCGACGAGCCCGCCGTCGCCGCCGGTGCGCCGTGGTTCATGACCCTCTTCGGTCGAGATTCGATCCTCGCCTCGCTGATGAACGTGGCCACCGACCCGGGACTGGGGCTGGGAACCGCGCGAGCGCTGGCCCGACTGCAGGGGCGCACCTACGACCCCATCACCGAGGAGCAGCCGGGTCGCATCCTCCACGAGCTGCGCTTCGGGACCAGCGCGTGCCTCGCTCTCGACGATGCCGAGCGCTACTACGGCAGCGTCGACGCGACGCCCCTGTACGTCGTGCTCGTCCACGAACTGCTGCGTTGGGGCGCCCGCTGGCCCGACGTGGCGTCGTTGCTGCCTGCGGTCGACGCAGCGCTCGACTGGTTGGCCGGGCCAGGTGACCTCGACGGCGACGGGTTCATCGAGTACCAGCGAACGAACGAGCACGGGCTCGTCAACCAGGGTTGGAAGGACAGCTGGGACGCCATCAGCTTCGCCGACGGCCGACTCGCGACCACGCCGATCGCGCTCTGCGAGGCGCAGGCCTACGCCTTCGCGGCGTGGCGCGCCGGCGCCGTGCTGGCGACCGCAGCAGGAGACGTCGAGACCGCAGCGGCTCGGACCCGCCGGGCCGAAGGTCTTGCGACTGCGTTCGACGACGCGTTCTGGATGCCCGAGGCGGGCTACTACGCGCTCGCTCTGGACGGGCACAAGCGCCAGGTCGACGCCCTCGCCTCGAACCTCGGGCACCTCCTCTGGTGCGGGATCGTTCCCCGTCACCGCGCGCGCGCCACAGCGGACGCGCTGCTGTCCCCGGAGCTCGCGAGTGGCTGGGGCCTGCGCACGCTCGCCACGACGGCGGCCCGCTACGACCCGCTCGGCTACCACACCGGTTCGGTCTGGCCCCACGACACCGCGATCGCGATCGCCGGTCTCCGCCGGGCCGGATACACCGGCCACGCCATACGACTGGCGACCGCCCTGCTGCGCGCCGCCGATGCCAGCGGTGGCCGGCTGCCCGAGCTCTTCGCCGGCTTGGGACCCGACGATCTCTCGGTCCCGGTGCCCTACCCGGCGTCGTGCTCTCCGCAGGCGTGGGCGTCTGCCGCGCCTCTCCTCGTGCTGCGTGCGCTGCTCGGCCTCGAGCCCGACGCGCTCGCGGGGTCCGTGCGTCTCGATCCGATCCTGCCCCGAGGAGCCACCCACTTGGAGGTCGACGGCCTCGTCATCGCGGGTCGACCGATCCGCATCGAGGTCGATCGGGACGACGTGGCGTTGTCGAACCTTCCGCGAGGCATGGCCGTGAGCGTGGGAGCGTCCGGCTGACGCGGCGACGTGGCTACCGAAGCGCGTTCCACGCAAGCGCGTGATGCGGTGGTCCCGGGCGATCCGCATGATCCAGCCATGCGCGTCGCCGTCGTTGCTCCCCCTTGGCTCCCGGTCCCGCCCACCCACTACGGCGGCACCGAGGTCGTGATCGACGCGCTCTGTCGCGGCCTGTGCGATCTGGGCGACGAAGTGCTGCTGTGCGCGTCGGGGGACAGCGAGTGCCCCGTCGAGCTCGCCTGCTGCGCTCCGGCCGCCGCCGGCACGGCCGCGATGGACGAGGAGGTCGAGCAGCGCCACGTCACGGCTGCCTACTCGGCGATCAGGCACTGGCAGCCCGACATCGTCCACGACCACACCGTTTCGGGCCCACTCGCAGCCCTCGGCCTCGGCAAGGCGCCGATCGTCGCGACCAACCACGGGCCGTTCGATGGCGATCCCGCGGACAGGTACGCGTCGATTGCGCGAACTGCGTCGGTGGTCGCGCTCTCGCACGACCACGCGGGCCGGGCCGGAGCCGTGCCGATCGCCGCGGTGATACCGCACGGGCTCGACCTCGGCGCAATCCCGGTGGGCGACGGACGGGGCGGCTACGCCCTCTTCCTCGGACGGATGTGTCCGGACAAGGGTGTGGCCACGGCGATCGAGGTGGCGCGGCGCGCCGGCGTTCCGCTGAAGATCGCAGCCAAGATGCGGGAGCCGGCCGAGCAGGAGTTCTTCCGCGATGTGATCCGCCCGAGGCTCGGCGACGACGTCGAGTACCTGGGGGAGGCGGGGTACCTCGACAAGCTGGCGCTGCTCCGCAGTGCGGTGGCTCTCGTCAACCCGATCTCGTGGCCGGAGCCCTTCGGGTTGGTGATGGTCGAAGCGTTGGCGTGCGGAACCCCGGTCGTGGCCACGCCTTGTGGCTCGGTCCCCGAGCTCGTTGATGACGGTGTGACCGGGTTCATCGCCGGGGACGTGGACGGGCTCGCTGAGGGACTCGCGTCGTCCGTGCGCCTCGATCGCCTCTCGTGCCGGCGTGCCGCCGAGCAGCGGTTCTCGCATCAACGCATGGCGGCCAGGCACCATTCGGTGTACGAGCGCATCCTGCATGGCGACGGCGTGCGCCCGACGCCGGACGCCTGGCTCGGGCGCGACGACTCCGGCCTCCTGCGGGTGACGGTGGCGACCACGAGCACCGGCACCGTCGTCTCGCCACGAGGCGACATCGACCACTCGACCGCCTCTCGATTCGCTGACGCCCTTCGCATCGGGATCACGAAAAGCGTCCTCGGCAACGTGACGGTCGACCTGTCCGCGGTCGACTTCGTCGATGCCGGTGGGGTCCGTTGCCTGATGGATGCCGCCATCCGCAT